>CAJXJM010000008.1 GCA_913054205.1 uncultured Rhodospirillaceae bacterium | reverse complement strand
GAGCAATTTTATGACAGTTTCATTCTACATTTGATACTTGGAATATAAAATTTTTTGGCTAGATGCAAATTAATCTTACTCAACCTAACGTCATTGTTAAGTTAAATTTCTGTAATAATTCTACCGTTATTCCGCCGCCTGGCGGAGCGCGGCGGCGCTGGCCCAAGGACAAAGTGCCAACCCGGCTAACAGCAAGCCTGCCAAAATCATAAGCTGTGGCTTACTTGGCAGATCGGTAAGAGCGGCATCGACAGCGCTCACACCAAAAATCAAGGTCGGTATAAACAAAGGCAGGATCAACAGCGATAACAGAACGCCGCTTCGCCGAGCGCCTAAAATGAGCGCCGCGCCAATCGCGCCGATTAGACTGAGTGTCGGCGTTCCGAGCGCAAGAGCTGCCAGCATCACGCCATATCCCGATGCCTCCATATTTAACAATAGCGCCAATAACGGCGAGACGATGATTAATGGCAGGCCGGTGGTTAGCCAATGAGCGACGACTTTGGCCAGCACCATCAGTTCCAGCGGTTGCGGGGTTAGAATTAGAAGATCGAGGCTGCCATCTTCAAAATCTGTCTGGAACAATCGATCCATCGACAACATTGCCGATAATAGCGCGGCGACCCAAATTACCCCGGCGCTGATCCGGGTTAATATGCTGGGCTCCGGACCGACGCCAAGCGGAAACAGCACGACGACCAGCACAAAGAACATCACCACCATCATACTATCGGCACCATGGCGAATGGCGAGGCGAAGCTCGCGCTGGATCAGGCTGCCAAAGATTTGCAGGAATGCACTCATGCAGCGACTTCTTTCTTTTTTGTAAATTCGGAGATATCCAGCACATTCGTATCTGATCCAAGTTCTTCATGCGTTGCGACAGCAACCAAGCCGCCTTTTTCCTGATGGGCGCTGATAGCGGATCGCAGAGCGCCAAGAGATTCCGTGTCAAGCGAGTTTGAAGGTTCATCCAAAAGCCATAGCGGTGCCGGACTGGCGCAGATGCGCGCGAGATTAAGACGCTTCCTTTGGCCGGCGGATAAAAACCTTGCAGGTAAGGTTGAAAGGTGGCCGAGAGAAAATTCTTCGAGCGCCTCACCGACGGCGCGCTTTTCTGGATCGACGCCGCTCATCTCTGCCCAGAACGTGAGATTCTCTTCGACGGTAAGTGCGGTTTTGATGGCATCTTGATGACCGACATAATGCAAAAGGCCGCGAAAAGTCTCTGCATCGTCTCGCGCATTTTCGCCGTTCCATAAAATCGTGCCATTGGTCGGGCGCAACAGTCCTGCCATCAGGCGAAGCAGGGTTGATTTGCCACTGCCATTGGGACCGCGCAAATACAACACCTCGCCTTCGCCAATCGCAAATGAGAGATCAGAGAACACAACGCGTTCACCGCGGATACAGGTCAGTTCTTGTCCAATAAATTCTGCCATACCTCATAGATATCTGAGGAAGCCAGCTGTTACAATAAAATCTAAGGAAATAATGTGGGCAAAACCGAGAAATAAAATAGCTAGAAAAATTCAACAGTTTCTATATCTATCCGTTTGTTTACTGCGAGATTGAATAGGCGCCGCCCCAAAAAAAAGCGGCTGGAAAACTGTGTCTCAGGGGGGGGGACGCTTTCCAGCCGTTAAGTTTGGCAGTCGAGCCTGCCTATAGGGGGTAAGAGAGCCGGAGTTGGAGGTGAGTGACTCTCTTGGTATCAGGAGGCCTGATGACACCCATTAGAGCGCTCAAATGTGGCCAGATTATGCGGTAATTGTAACGACATCGTGTTTATATCAGTGAATTCTGCTGCATGCGGTTTAAGCTAAAACCCTTAAAAAATTGGGAGAAATGCTGGAAAAAGTCTGGAATGTTCCGGGCTCATGGTGTAGTCAAGGCCTCAAAATTAGAAACTCACTTAAAACCACCATTTTTGGAGGAGAGCCGCATGTCCAAAGTCGGCCAGGATACCCTTAACACCCGTCGTTCTCTCAGCGTAGCCGGAAAAGAATATGACTATTTTAGCTTGGAGGCGGCATCAGAAGCCGGCCTCGGCGATATCTCGCGCTTGCCGTTTTCCTTAAAAGTTCTGTTGGAAAATCTGCTGCGCTATGAAGATGGCTCTTCCGTTACCGTCGATGATGTCAAAGCCTTGGGCGCGTGGCTCGAAAGTAAAAGTTCTGACCGGGAAATTGCCTTTCGTCCAGCCCGTGTGTTGTTGCAGGATTTCACCGGTGTTCCGGCGGTTGTCGATTTGGCCGCGATGCGCCAAGCAATGATTGATCTTGGTGGCGATCCGCAAAAAATTAATCCACTGAGCCCTGTTGATCTGGTGATTGATCACTCGGTGATGGTTGATAATTTTGGCAGCAAAGATTCTTTTAATGCCAATGTTGATATGGAATTTGAACGCAACCAGGAGCGCTATGAATTTTTGCGCTGGGGCTCAGAAGCCTTTGATAATTTCCGCGTGGTACCGCCTGGAACCGGTATTTGCCATCAAGTGAACCTCGAATTTTTGGCACAAACCGTTTGGACCGACGAAGTGGACGGTAAAACTATTGCTTATCCGGATACGCTTGTTGGTACCGACAGCCACACGACGATGGTTAATGGCCTGGCCGTGCTCGGGTGGGGTGTTGGCGGCATCGAAGCTGAAGCTGCCATGCTCGGTCAGCCGGTTTCCATGCTGATCCCCGAAGTGGTTGGCTTTAAGCTCACCGGCGCAATGAAAGAAGGCACGACCGCAACCGATCTTGTGTTGCGGGTTGTTCAGATGCTGCGCGAAAAAGGCGTGGTGAGTAAATTTGTTGAGTTCTACGGCGATGCATTGGATAGCCTGACATTGCCGGACCGCGCTACGCTCGCCAATATGGCACCGGAATATGGCGCGACCTGCGGCATTTTCCCAATCGATGCGGAAACCATTCGTTTCTTAGCATTTACCTCTCGTGATCCTGATCGTGTCGCCTTGGTTGAAGCCTATGCCAAAGCTCAAGGCATGTGGCGCGACGCCTCAACGCCGGACCCGCTCTTCACCGATTCGATGGAACTCGATATATCAACGGTTGAGCCGTCGATCTCGGGTCCAAAACGCCCACAAGATCGCATTGCGTTGTCAGATTCTGCACCGGCGTTCCAAGAAGCCCTTGATGCGGTTGGCCGAGGAAATGGTCCAGTAGATGCAAATGATGCGGATTATACAGTTGAAGATGGCCACGTTGTCATTGCATCGATCACATCTTGTACCAATACATCTAACCCGTCTGTGTTAATGGCGGCCGGCTTGGTGGCTCGAAAGGCGAATGCGCTCGGTCTAAAGCCAAAACCGTGGGTGAAAACATCGCTCGCACCTGGCAGTAAGGTTGTTTCTGATTATCTTGAAGCGGCTGATTTGCAGGGTGATCTCGATGATCTCGGCTTTAACGTTGTTGGCTATGGCTGCACGACCTGTATCGGTAACTCCGGTCCGCTGCCACTGCCTGTTGACGAAGCCATTGTTGAAGGTGATCTGACAGTGTGCGCCGTGCTTTCCGGCAATCGGAACTTCGAAGGCCGTATTCATGCTCAGATTAAAACCAATTATCTGGCGTCGCCGCCACTGGTTGTCGTTTACGCCTTGGCCGGTTCAATGACGGTTGATCTTTATAATGATGCCCTTGGTCAGGACAAAGATGGCAATGATGTCTATCTCAAAGATATCTGGCCGACCAATAAAGAAGTCAGTGATGCAGTGCTCAATCACATCACACCGGAAATGTTCGCCAATCGTTATGGCGAGGAAGTTTGGGTCGGTCCTCAGCAATGGCAGGATATCCAGACCGAAGGCAGTGTCACCTACGATTGGCAGGAAGCCTCAACTTATGTCAAATATCCGACCTTCTTCGAAGGCATGGAAGAAGAGGCGGGTGATTTCTCTGATATTGAAGGTGCACGCGAGTTGGCTATTTTGGGCGATTCCATCACCACCGATCACATCTCACCGGCCGGCGCCATTAAAGAAGACAGCCCGGCAGGCAGTTATCTTACGGATCGCCAAGTTCGGACCCAGGACTTTAACTCTTTCGGCTCACGCCGGGGTAACCATGAGATTATGATGCGCGGCACGTTTGCCAATATTCGCATCAAAAACGAAATGGCACCCGGTACTGAAGGCGGCGTCACGACGCATCAACCTTCTGGCGAAGTTATGCCGATCTATGATGCGGCGATGAAATACGCCGAGGATGGCGTGCCATTGGTGATCATTGGCGGCAAACTCTATGGTAATGGATCGTCTCGCGACTGGGCGGCTAAGGGCACGACTCTTTTAGGTGCAAAAGCTGTCATTGTTGAAAGTTTTGAGCGTATCCACCGGTCCAATCTGGTTGGTATGGGTGTGTTGCCCTTGCAATTCAAAGATGGTCAAAGCAGGCTGACGCTTAAACTTGATGGTACGGAAATCTTTGATATCACAGGTATCAAAGACGGTATTGATCCGCGCATGGATGTACCGTGTAAAATTACCCGGGCTGATGGATCAAGCGAAGATATTACGCTGCTGTGCCGGATCGATACGGCCGATGAGGTCGAGTACTACCGTCACGGCGGTATTCTTCAATATGTTCTTAGGAACCTGAAAGCGGCCTAAATCAGGATAGGTAACTGAACAGTTAGCTATCTCACGCAATTGTTAACGGAACGCGGCTCATTTGGGCCGCGTTTTCGTCTATTTGGCTCCATTCAATAAAAACTCACTGCCATGTGATTGGGAATAGACCACACCTTGCGCTATCTCTGATATATGACCTCAATTAAAAAAACAATCTGTGCTCTATTCGGTGCTTTTACAATTTTTGTCCTGACATTTGGCGCGGCCCATGCGGGTGATCCAATCGCTCAGCGAGGGCCGACAGTTGTCGAGCTTTATACCTCGCAAGGCTGCTCGTCCTGCCCGCCGGCGGATGCGTTACTCGGTAGGCTCGCCAAAATGGATAATATTTTGGCGCTATCATTCCACGTTGATTATTGGGATTACATCGGCTGGAAAGATCCCTTTGCAGCGCCGATGAATTCGCAGCGCCAGCGCGAGTATTCTCGGGTTATCAGAAAATCTTATGTCTATACACCGCAGATGATTATTCATGGTTTGACAGAAACCACCGGCTCAAACGAGCGGTCAATCCGCGCCAGTATCGAGCATGCGAAACTTGCTCCTGATGTACCGATTAAAATGGAGCGCCAAGCTTCAGGTGATTTGAAAATTCGGGTGGCACGCGGGCGCGAACCGGGCATGGCATCGGTATGGCTGGTGTTTTTTGACCGAATTCACGTCACTAAAATTCGGCGCGGCGAAAATCGCGGTGTTAAATTAAATAACTACAATGTTGTCCGAATGATGAAAAAGATTGGCGAGTGGAAGGGCCAGCGGTTGGCGCTCACCATTTCAGCCGAGGAGCTTAAGGATCATAAAGGCCAAGGATGTGCCGTGTTTCTTCAAAGTGCGCAAAAAGGACCGATACTAGGCGCGGCCTCAATTCAACTAGCGGAAAATACTAACTAATTATTACTGATCGATCGATCAGTAAGTGTTGTAATCTATGAAAGCATAGGCGATAATCTAAATTACTTTACGGAGTTACCCCAGAGGTGGTCCTGGAATTCTGCATGCTCTTCCCCCCATTTTGAGCGAAGGAAATGGATCACCCCTTGAGCGGCTTGGCTTTTTGCCAAGCCGCTTTTTTTTGTGGCATTTATTTACTCCTCACATAAGTTCGGACGCACATTTGTGCTTGCCAAGTTCTGGTGAGAGCAGAACTTGGAGAGATTTACCAAACATGCTGAGCGCACTTGCGCTTGCCAGTTGGGCCTTTATATTGCGGCCCAATTGAAAAATAACATTTTTAAGGAATTTCAACTCGTCATGCCCACTTTCAGAACCCTTGATGATCTCGACCTTGCTGGTAAGCGCGTGCTGCTGCGGGTTGATATGAATGTCCCGATGCAGGGCGGCGCTGTTACCGATACCGCCCGCATCGAAAAGATCGTACCGACCATTGTTGAAATTCTTGAAAATGGCGCAGGGATTATGCTCGCCAGTCATTTTGGCAGGCCCAAAGGCGTTGTGGTGCCTGAGCTGTCCTTAGAGCCTTTGGCCGCTGTGCTGAATTCGTTCTTGCCGGATAATGAGGTTATTTTTTCGAGCGATGGCAGTCATGCTGCTGCACCCGGCGAGATCGTTTTGCTCGAAAACCTGCGCTTCAACTCCGGCGAAGAAGGCAATGATCCGGCGTTTGCTCAAAGCCTCGCAGCTCATGCCGACATATATATAGACGATGCGTTTTCCTGTGCGCACCGGGCGCATGCTTCAATCGATGGCGTGGCGCGGCTGCTGCCCGCCGCGGCCGGTCGATTGATGCAGCAGGAATTGGAGGCGCTCAATGACGCGCTTGAGAATCCCGCCCATCCGGTCGCGGCGATTGTCGGCGGCAATAAAATCTCGACCAAATTGGGTGTACTTGAAAACCTCATCACCAAAGTGGATCACTTGATTGTCGGCGGTGCGATGGCGAACACTTTCCTGTTTGCCGGTGGCGTTCAAATTGGCAAATCTCTCTGTGAGGAAGATATGGCCGAAACGGCGCGTCGTATTACTGCCGCTGCCAAAGGCACTGGCTGCTCCCTTCATTTGCCGGTTGACGCGGTTGTGGCGGCTGGCTTGGAGGCAGGCATCGCGGCCGAAACGGTTGCGATAGATGCCGTGCCGGAAGATCAGATGATCCTTGATGTCGGGCCTGAAAGTGCAGGAAAGATCGCGGAACTTTTGACGGATTGCAAAACCCTTGTGTGGAACGGCCCCTTGGGTGCGTTTGAGTTCACCCCGTTCGATGCCGGTACCAATGCAGCAGCTCAAGCGGCGGCAAAGCTCACAGAAAAAGGCGCGCTTCTCAGTGTCGCCGGCGGCGGCGATACCATGGCAGCCCTTGCCAATGCCGGCGTGACCGAAACGTTTTCCTACATCTCATCCGCCGGCGGCGCCTTCCTCGAATGGCTCGAAGGCAAAACCCTGCCCGGCATTGCTGTCTTGATGGAGTAGAGTTATGGAGACATGTACTTGTTACGTGTCCCCTTAATTCTTGAGTAGATGCTTCGTGTCTTTTGAGGTGACCTAAACTTAATCTCTATCACGCGCTTTCGTTTGCGGTTTATGCGTGCCGCTGGTATCGACTTTGCCGAGGAGATTATCGAGCATGGCGCGGAGGTCTTCTGATTGGCGGAGGAGTTCGTTGGCGGCTTCGAGCGCTTCTTTCGAGGCGATGGCAGCGAAGTTTCTAGCGACCTCATTGACTTCATTGATGGTGCGTCCAATGACTTGGACAGCTTTGATCGCCCGTTTGGTGCCGCCTTGGATGGTATCAATGCGGTCATTGACGGATTGGCCAGCGCTTGGTTTTGCGCTGGCTCTCTTTGAGGTTTTTTTGTCGCTGCGCTTTTCATCCAGATGAATGAGATTTTCCGCATCCGCTGCATCGTCATGGAGCAACGCCGTCTGAACTGCCAGCAAGCTCATCTGATCACTGATACCAATCATCAAAATCTCGATGTCCTCAATTTTTTCGGCGGCTTCATCGAGGCCGGTGACCATTATTTCTGTGCGCTCTGCATCTTCAGCAGCGATGGACGCATTTTTACTGGTTTCGGTGACCAGTTGGCTGATCGTGGTGATGGCGCTTTTGCCGATCGGCAGTTGGCTTCCTATCGATTCCGCGTCAACTTCTTCCGGTTCTTCGATTTTCGGCTGCTCCGTTACAGACGGCAAATTATGTGAATGGGGAATCAGGCTGCTGCCGGGCGCGACAACTTCTTCGCGTTCTTTTTCTACAGTGGCCAAAATATCGGCAGGGGTTTCAACCGATGAATCGACGGGCGCTTCAATTGGCGGCAGCGGTTCCGGATCTGGCGCCACTGCTTTTTGCTGGAGCGCAATTTCCAAATCTTTGCGTAAGCGGTCAGCGTGCAGCATGTTATAGCGGAATATTGCCAGTGCGTTGGAAATTTCACCGCTTTCATCATAATTGCCAAGATAGGGAATTGGCACGCTGACATTGCCGTGGGCCAGTTCCATCGCGACCTCTGAAATCTGTGACGTTGGTTTTGAAATGCTCCGCATCAAAATATAGCCAAAGAAAATCAGCAAGATGAGCGTGCCGCCAGTGCCGCCGGCCAATATTTGGCGAATCAATTCCTGGGTGGTTTTGCTTTCCTGGCGGGCGAGCAGCGAAAAATTCCCCGTGTAGTTGGTGAGGCCGTCCAGGCTCGGCGCCATATAAGTGTTGATTTCACCGAGCCTTGCGATTTCCGTTGCAAGGGCAATCCGCGTGCGCGCCAGCCGGGTAATATCGTTGCGATGACTTTGCAGCAAATCGATAGCCGTTTTCTTTTCACTGTCCGGCAAAGAGGACGCGACGATCGCCTTATTGAGGAGTTCAATATTTACCTGAATTTCTTGAAGTGCTTTGTTGCTGGCCTTTTGCACCAATTGCAGCTCACTTGCTTTGATATTTCCGAGATGGCTGGTGATGGTGCCGCTTTTGAGCTGCGATCCCAGCTGTGCAATGCGTTTCTCTAAAGCGGCAAAGGATGTTCTGGAGTTGCCGCTGAGACCGCCTTCGGCCTCAAACCCCAGAAGCGTCTGAATTTCTACAATATTTGAAAAATGACCGGCATGCTGCGCAACGCCATCATTTAAAGTTATCGCCATTTTTTGGTTGTCTTTGGCAGCTGGGTCATTGATCAACAATTTGAGATCTCGCGCCAAAGATTCTGAACGTTTCTTGTAATTTTCGGCATAGCGCAAATCTTGGCTCGCGGCAAAATTGCGGCTGTCACTGTTGAGCGCCATGGTTGAGGATTCAATCTTAGAAACAAGGCTCGCCAAATGACTGGCGGTCCTAATTTGATGAAGAGATTTTGTCAGAAGTTGGTCGGCGTGAAAAAGCAACCCGGCCATGCCGCCAATGGCCAGCAGGCCGAGAACCATGAACCACGAATGGCGTGTGGCAAACCGCGACGAGCCCATGAAGGATCGATGCGTCGGATCATCCCGCGACGGATCACCTTTGATGACCGGTGAAATCTCCTTAGAGAGTTCGCGCGAGCTGTCTACTTCCGAGTTAGACGCCCGATTTGACGAGAGCGTGGGGTCGTCTTCAGCCATGGTGTTTCCTCGTAATCCTCCAGATCGATCTCACGATAATCATCTTAGGAATATCACTGGTAAGCTATTGGTTTTATTATGTTTCAAATCACATGTTAGCCTTTTTTTTGGCCTCCACGCAAAAATTATATTTAAATTTTGATGAAATTAACCAATTAAACCTCGAAAAACTACTGTCCCGTTAGATTCCGTTAACTCTTTTGCGGCATTATGGCCAAGTCAAAAAAGTGGCACCAATAAATAAATCATCCAGCAAAACAGCAGTACTTAAATGAGCGATGATATAAAAATGGTGGGTGCGGCGATCCAGGCTCTGAAACATTCAGGTCAGGCACGCCAACAAGCACTCTCAGGTTATGAAGCGTCCAAGGAGGTTGACCGGCAGGCCCGGATCACCAAGCCGATGGATGAGCCGGCATTTCGCCGCGCATTGGATAAGCTTAATCACAGCTTGGATAAGGCCGCTGCGCGGGGAACGCCTCTTCGCGATGATGTGCCGCGGGGCTTTTATCTCAATATCCGCGTTTAAAATATTTTAGGAATCGAGGCCCATCAGCGAGTTTGCAAAGTCGCGGGCTTCGAACGGTCGCATGTCGTCGGCCTGCTCGCCAACACCGATGGCATGAACCGGCAAGCCAAATTTTTCGGCCAGTGACACCAGCACACCGCCTTTGGAAGAGCCGTCGAGTTTGGTGACGATCAGTCCGGTGACATCAACCATTTTGGCAAAAATCTCAACTTGTGAATGGGCATTTTGACCGGTCGTGGCATCGAGCACCAACAGGCAGCTATGTGGTGCGGTTTCATCTAGCTTGCCGATAACGCGGATTATTTTTTCTAATTCTGCCATCAACTCGGTTTTATTTTGCAGGCGGCCCGCCGTATCAATGAGGAGTATGTCGGCCTTCATGGCTTTTGCTTGCTCAAGCGCATCGAAGACCAGGCCTGCCGCATCTTTGCCGAGTTCGGTCGCGATCACCGGGCAATTTGTGCGCTCGCCCCAAATTTTAAGTTGTTCAATTGCCGCCGCCCGAAAAGTATCGCCCGCTGCCAGCACCACTTTTTTGCCGGCCTCGCTATAAGTTTGGGCAAGTTTGCCAATTGTTGTGGTTTTGCCGACACCATTGACACCGCAGACCAAAATAACATGAGGTTGGTGGCTGACGTCTGGCTCCAGTGGGATGGCAACCGGCTCAAGGATGGCTGCAATTTCAGACGCTAGGGCGCTTCTGATTTCTTCTGACGTGACTTCCTGATTGAACCGAGTGGCGGCAATCTTTTGCGTCAGGCTGGCCGCTGTTGCGACGCCTAAATCAGAGGTGATGAGGATTTCTTCGAGATCCTCGATGGCCGCATCGTCAAGTTTACGTTTGGTAAAGAGCTCGTTGATGCCTTGAGTGAGTACCGAGGAGGATCGGCTGAGGCCGTCTTTCAAACGCGACAGCCAGCCTTTCTTTTCTTCGCTCATAAAATAGGGTCTGCCGCGATCTGCGCTGTCAGGCCCTCAGCTGTTGCACCGGTGATCAAAGCGGAAATGATGTCACCTTGCTTGTGATTGTCTTTGAGGCGCACGGGGGCGTAGGTTTCGGTATAGCCTCGTCCCTCGCGTTCAACCAAAACGCTCGTCGTTTGGCCGTTGAGTTTTTTAAAATACGCGGCTTTTGCCTCTTCGCCTTTTTTACGCAGCGCGGCTGAGCGGCGTTTTCTTATATTGCCGTTGAGTTGTGGCATTTTGGCCGCTGGCGTATCGGGGCGCGGCGAATAGGGGAACACATGCAAATAGGGCAGACCCGCTTCATCAACCAGACGCAGCGTCTCTTCGAACAAAGCATCCGTCTCCGTTGGAAAGCCGGTGATTAAATCAGCGCCAAACACGACGTCGGGCCGAAGTCGGCGAATGCGCGCACATAAATCGATAACGTCTTGGCGATTGTGACGGCGCTTCATGCGTTTCAATATCAGATCACTGCCGGCCTGCACACTTAAATGGAGATGCGGCATGAGACGCGGTTCACTTGCAATCAATTCCATTAAATCTTCATCGACGACAGCCGGATCAAGCGAGCTTAATCGCAAGCGCTTTAGGTCAGGTGCCAACGCCAAAAGACGGCGCATCATTTGACCAAGCGACGGTTTGCCAGGAAGGTCGCCGCCATAAGAAGATATATCAACGCCGGTGAGCACCGCTTCATAATAGCCTTGTTCGACCAATTGATTGATCTGGTCAACGATATGGCCGATTGGTACCGAGCGACTATTGCCGCGGCCGTAAGGAATGATGCAAAACGTGCAGCGATGATCGCAGCCTTGTTGAACTTGCACAAAAGCGCGGGAATGAGATTCAAATCCGCTGATTAAATGACCGGCGATTTCTTTTACCTGCATGATATCTGAGACTTGAATTTTATCTTTTGCCTCTTTTGGTAGATAGCTTTCCAGTTTCAGCTTTTCTTCATTGCCAAGGACAAGATCAACTTCCGGCATGTCGTCGAATTTCTCGGGCGCGATTTGGGCAGCGCAGCCAGAGACGATAATCTGGGTGTCGGGACGCTGGCGCCGCAGCTTTCTAATTTGCTGGCGGGCTTGGCGTTCGGCTTCGGATGTCACGGCGCAAGTGTTGAAAATCACGGTATCGCTAAGTCCGGCAGCCGTTGCTTGATCGCGCATTATTTCCGATTCAAACGCGTTTAAACGGCAGCCGAGCGTGATAACCTCTGGCGTTTTGGTGCTCATAACATCCAGGTCCCGGTATAGCTCATCGCGGTTGGGCCGGTCATGAGCACATGATTGTCATCCCGCCATTCAATTTCGAGCGCGCCACCATCCAATGTCACGGTCGCTTTCCGGTCGGTGAGATCGCGGCGGACGGCAGCAATCAGCGTCGCGCAGGCGCCCGTGCCGCAGGCTTCCGTAATGCCGACACCACGCTCCCAAACGCGGAGGCGAATTTCTGAGCGAGATGTCACCTGGGCCGCTTCGACATTGGTTCGATTTGGATAAAATGCGTGGTGTTCCAATTCGGGCCCAACAGTTTCGAGATCAATGGTCTCGGCGTCGTCAACGAAAAATACCGCATGCGGATTGCCGACACTCACGGCCACCGGGTGGCTGAGCGGACCTTCTGTTATGTCGAGTGACAATGTATCCATTTCGTGGGCCAACGGGATGTCCTGCCAATTAAGATAGGCTGGACCCATGTCGACGGTGATTTGATCTGCCGCACGGTCAGCCGTTACCAAGCCGCCGAGGGTTTCGATAGAGGCGTGATCTGTGCCTTTTTCATCCATCAGGAGTTTGCCAACGCAGCGCGTTGCGTTGCCGCAAGCTTCAACCTCGCCGCCATCTGCATTGCGGATTCGCATGAATAAATCGCCATCTGATTGAGCTTCTTCGAGCAAGATCAGTTGGTCGCAGCCGATGCCGCGCCGGCGATCAGCGATCGCTTGCGTTTGGGCCGCGTTCAACTCGATCGGCGTGCTCCGGCCGTCCAAAATAACGAAATCATTTCCGAGGCCGTGCATTTTTATGAATTTCAATGCAGTCATAGGGGGCGATATAGAACTGAAACCGTCAGAAGTCCACCCATTCTGTCGGTATTTTAAGCTTCAGTCGCCTTTGGGCCGTAGATTTCAAGAAAAGCCGTTAGATGAAATTGTGCTTGAGCAGGTTCGTACATGTATTGTTGTCCGATCGGGCAGGCGCGTCGTGCCTGGCACCCATTTTGTAAACAGTCTCTGCCATCGAGTGTCGTCAAATAGCTGGAACAAGCCTCGACATTAAAATTTCCATCTTCTATGGCATCTACCGGGCAGGTTGAGGTGCAGGGTTGATCGCTACAAGTCAGACAAGGCGTGTTTATATCTTTAAATTCTGGCAGTTGGATTTTTTCTTTAAACAAAAGAACGCCGCGGTAGGCATGCCAGAGTCCATAGACGGGATGTATAAGAGGGCCAAAGGGAGAGAGGTACACCGCTTCCACCTTTTGCGCCCAGGCGAGAATTGGTATGAAAGGGGGTCCCTCAAAAGGGAAAATGACTTCAGCGTTTAATTCTTCAGCAATTTGATCAAGGACTAGCCGGGTCCAGCATTCTAATGGATTTTTGATAGCTTGGCGCCCGGCTTCAAAAGCCCGCCAAAAGGCGGAGTTTTCGGTATTGCCAGCATTGCCGACAATAATCGCCGTCTCAATGGCGCTATCCAAGCCATCGACTTCGGAAGGATAAAAGCCGCCGCAACATCGCAAATGATCTTTCGCAATTCGGCGTTCAATATCGCTAAAACTGAGTGAATCTCCCATATGCCAGTATACCAGGCGGCCTGGGCCGAGGCAAAACGGGATGACGCTCGCCGCTTCAGTTAGCTCATATCAGATTGGGCAACGGACTCTGCCAGTTTTACCAATGATTTTTGCATGTCTCGGTTTGGCAGATTTAAATAGGAATCAAAAAGACGCCGCAATTCCTTGGCTTGATGAGCGTTGATTTTAATACCGCTGCTATCCAGGTTGATCTCGGCGAGATCGGTAAAAAAGTAATTGGCTTCAACCGAAAAGAAATTACACAATTTATAAATATGCTCAGCCGTCAGATTATCCTGGCCACCTTCAAGATGATCCAATTGCTGAAGCGTTTTATCGATCTGTTTGGCAACCTGGCTTCGCGAAATACCTTTTTCATTTCTCAACATTCGAATGCGGTGACCGACCAGTGGATTGATGAAGTCGTATTTGCGCACACGTTTTGATGCGTTCGGTGTTGAATCCCCAGCCAAATTTGGCGTTGGGGGTTCTGGCGACTGTTCCCACATTATAATCTCACTTTGAGTCAAACTTACATTTAACGTTTAGTGCAAGCACATATGGATTTATGACTAACACCTAAAAATACAATTAATTAATGTATTCATCAATTTCTTACAATTAAAGATATAATACGACCATAAGGCAAAAAAAAGTGAAAAGGTTACTATTATAAGGTGTAGTTTAAGACGAAAAGTCAGGCCCTTTGAGTTGAGGCTTGTTCTGTCAGCTAGAACTGTGGGCTAAAGTTTTGACAAATTGCGACAAACGCTTGCGAACTTCTTCGTCTTGAACACGGTAGAAATTGTGCATGAGTTCGATAGCTTCGCGTGAGGACATGGGATCTTGTTCGAATGGAGCTTGGGGAATGTCTGATAAATTCAGGTTTCCAATCCCAGAATCTTCAAGGTTTTCAACACCTTCGTAGAAGAAGGAAACTTCAACTCCAAGCGTTTTTGAAATTTTGTATAGGTTACTTGCTCCTATTCTATTGGTCCCGTTTTCATATTTTTGAACTTGTTGGAAGGTGACACCAATGGCTTCGCCAAGTTTTGTTTGACTAATTCTTAGTCCAACACGGCGAGCACGAACGCGCGAACCGACATATTTATCAATTGGATCTGGACCATCATCTTTAATTGTTCTTCTACGCATTAATTACACTCCCTTAAGAGCACTATAGTACTACAAATACAAATAATTGATTGATTTTTATATATCATTTCCGTGTTGAGTATTAGTAATTATATAATCATCACGTTTATAGTTATCCAATAAGTACAATCCGAAATGGTGTTGATGTAAACCTATACTCTTGTCTTTTAAAGATTAGTCTAAATCCTTGAAATCAATGATTTACTTAATTTAACTATAAGTACTATTGCATACTATGATACGCAAATGCCACTTATTAAATCTTATTTATTTATCGATTTTTCTCTTTTAATCACAGTACATTTGGATTTTATTACACATAATAAGAGCACTTAGTATTCCAAATAAAAATAATTTTGTTCTTTAGGGTCTATTTCATCTTTTAAATAGTGATATTGTGACGAATCGAATTGTCCATGAGGGCTTGACTTGAACCCTGGGCAGCAATACATTCCGCGACCTTACGAAGACATTTTGTTTCGTGACGTCTCCAATTGAATTATCCGCTCGGGATTTAGACGAGTTGGTGAGGGGGCGCCGCCAGTCCGCGAGTTTCGCGCACTGGCGTTTTTTGCTTGTTGAAAAAGGTTTTGTAACCGGTGTTTGACGGATTGAGCGATAAGTTTGGCGATATTTTTGATCGCTTGAAGAGGCGGGGCGCGCTGAGCGAGTCTGACGTTTCTGATGCTATGCGTGAAATTCGCGTGGCGTTGCTCGAAGCAGATGTCGCACTGCCAGTAGTCAAAGATTTTATCGAGGGTGTCAAAGAGGCAGCCGTTGGCCACGACGTCATCAAAAGTGTCACTCCCGGCCAGATGATTGTTAAGGTGGTCCATGATCATTTAATTGAGATGCTCGGTCCAGAAGATGCCGAAATCAATCTCGCCGCTGCCGCGCCGGTGCCGATTCTTATGGTTGGATTGCAAGGTTCTGGTAAAACCACGACAACCGGTAAATTGGCGCTTCGACTTAAAAATCGTGACCGTAAGAAAGTGTTGGTTGCCGGGCTTGATGTCGCTCGCCCGGCGGCGCAAGAACAATTGGCCCAGCTTGCTGTCCAGGCTGAGGTGGAGAGCTTAAAGCCGGTTTTCGGTGAACAGCCGGTTGGCATTGCCAAACGTGCGATGGATACCGGACGCAAAGAAGGCTTCGATGTTGTTATCCTCGATACCGCTGGTCGATTAGCAATTGATCAGGAGTTGATGAGCGAAGTTGCAGAAATTCGCAACGCTGTCGCGCCGGCTGAAATTTTATTGGTGGCTGATGCGATGTCCGGCCAAGATGCGGTTAACGTCGCCAAAGAGTTTAACGAAAAAATTGGGATCACCGGTATTGTGCTGACCCGCGTTGACGGTGATGCCAGAGGCGGCGCAGCCCTTTCGATGCGCCAAGTCACCGGTTGCCCGATCAAACTAATGGGTGTCGGCGAGAAACTTGATGCGCTTGAGACTTTTCAAGCCGAACGTATTGCCGGCCGAATTCTTGGCATGGGCGATGTTGTTGGGCTGGTTGAAAAAGCCGCCGAACACGTTGATCAAGAACAAGCGGAAAAATTTGCCAAGCGTGCCCTTAAAGGTCAGTTCACGCTTGAGGATCTGCAAGCCCAATTGGCGCAGGTTAAAAATATGGGTGACCTCGGTGGTCTTATGGGCATATTGCCTGGTGTTGGCAAAATGAAAAAACAAATCGCTGAGGCCAATATTGATGACCGCATGATTGCCCGTCAGGAAGCAATTATTTTATCGATGACGCCCAAAGAACGGCGGAATCCGAAATTACTGAACGCAAAACGTCGGAAACGCATCGCTGCGGGATCTGGCACAAGCGTTCAAGACGTCAACCGTTTGTTAAAACAGTTTCAGCAAATGGCGTCGATGATGAAGAAAATGGGTAAAAAAGGTATGGCCGGCATGATGTCGGGAATGGGTGGCCCTGGTGGGATGCCTAATATGCCTGGTGGCATGATGCCGCCGCCCGGAATGAAATTTTAAAATCAGAATTTTACGATTTAAGTTTAGAAAGAGGAAAATAAATTAATGGCAACTAAAATTCGTTTATCGCGCGGTGGCGCAAAAAAACGTCCGTTTTACCGTATTGTTGTGGCTGACTCTCGTAGTCCCCGTGATGGTCGGTTTATCGAGCGTGTGGGTACCTACAATCCAATGGTCGCAAAAAACCATCCGGAACGGATTGTTCTTAAAGAAGACCGCATCCAGCATTGGCTCTCAAATGGTGCCTTGCCGACGGATCGGGTCGCGCGCTTTTTAGGCGACGCGAACATCATCGAAAAACCGGTGCGGGCTGAGCAAACAAAACAGCATCTGCCGCGTGAGAAAACGTTGGAGAAGTTGAGAGAGAAAGAAGAAGCTCAGAAAGCTGCTCAAGAAGCTGCCGCCCAAGAAGCTGAAGCTGCTGCTGCCGCTCCGACTGAGGAAGAAGCTGCCGCAGAAGACGCACCGGCAGAAGAAGCTGCCGCAGAAGACGCACCAGCAGAGGAAGCCCCAGCAGAGGAAGCCCCAGCAGAGGAAGCCCCAGCAGAAGAAGCTCCAGCAGAGGAAGCTCCAGCAGAGGAAGCTCCAGCAGAGGAAGCTCCAG
>CAJXJM010000007.1 GCA_913054205.1 uncultured Rhodospirillaceae bacterium | reverse complement strand
CACCGGGCCGAGCGGGGCGGCCGGTCACCGAATTGACCCGAACAAGCCGAATACCTGTCGGAATTCGAAACGGAATGGCAGGCTTATCAGCCAGGACATTTTTCATAAACTCTTTGAATATAGGGGCTGACACACTGGCACCTTGTTCGCGCCTGCCGAGCGAGCGCGGCGTATCAAAACCAGAAAAAACGCCAACCGCTAAATCAGGTGAAAACCCGATAAACCACGTATCCAGCGCTTTATTCGTTGTGCCGGTTTTACCCGCCAATGGTTTGCCAAGATCGCGCATCTGTCGACCTGTCCCTCGTTGAACCACGCCTTCCAGCATTGAGACCATTTGATAGGCACTTGCCGGGTCCGCTAGCTGTTTGCGGTGATCCGGCAAAATTGGCACCGGTTGTTTGGTCCAAAACGGCGCGCGACATTTTTCACATTGGCGCGGGTCATGCTTGAAGACAGTTTTACCGTGGCGATCTTGAATGCGATCAATCAGTGTCGGTACAATTTTTTTGCCGCCATTGACCAACATTGCATAAGCCGTCGTCAGTTTAAGAAGCGTCGTTTCACCGGCACCCAAAGCCATCGAAAGCTGTTTAGGCAATTCTTTTACGATTCCAAATCTCTCGGCATATTCAGATATCGCGTCAATGCCGATTGTTTGAGCGAGGCGAACGGTCATCAAGTTGCGCGATTTTTCCAGTCCCAACCGCATTGTACTCGGTCCGTAGAATTTCTTGGTATAGTTGGCAGGCCGCCATTTTGGCAGACCCGGACCTTGATCAATCACAAAGGGCGCATCGAGAATAAGCGAGGACGGCGTAAATCCTTTTTCGAGCGCTGCCAAATAGACAAAAGGCTTAAACGCAGAGCCGGGCTGTCGACGTGCCTGAACAACCCGGTTAAACTGACTACGCTGGTAGGAGAACCCGCCCGACATCGCGAGAACACGCCCGGTATGAGGGTCGAGCGCAACGATGGCGCCTTCTATTTCGGGCAATTGCCGCAAAGCGAATAAATTGTCGGGGTAAGGCTTGCCGTCTTTGGTTTCGAACATGCGCTGGACTGCAATAACATCGCCGGCTTGCAGGACATCCGCTGGAATTTTTACCCGCTTGCCAAGGAGTTCACCCTTTAGCCAAGGACGCGCCCATTTCATTTCTGCCAACGGAATTATACCGAGACGGCCATCATCGATACCAATATCGGCGCTTTTATCCCTCACTTCCCGCACCACAGCCAAACGCCATTCAGCCATACCTGGCGGCGGTTTTATTTTCGACAAAGCACCCAGCCAATCAACCGAGGCATCGATATTGGTAATTGGTCCGCGCCAGCCATGGCGGCGATCATAAGCAATCAGTCCATTTCGAAGCGCCCGGTCGGCAATCCGCTGGAATTTTGGATTAAGCGTGGTGCGGACAACCAACCCACCGCTATAGAGATTTGTTTCGCCGTAGCGTCCGGCTAACTCACGGCGCACATGTTCCGCAAAATAATCCGCTTTGACATATTCGGTTTCCTGGCGCTTGCGGGTAATCAGCGGCGTCAATTTTGCAATCCGCGCCTCCTTCGGCGTAATCACGCCATCATCGAGCATGCGACCAACCACCCAATCTCGGCGCCCACGCGCGGCCTTTGGGTATTTGAATGGATTGTAGTTATTGGGTGCTTTGGGCAAGGCCGCCAAAAAAGCAGCTTCGGCGATCGTCAGGGTATCCAAAGATTTATTGAAATAGTTAAGCGCTGCCGCCGCGACACCATAAGAGCCAAAGCCCAAGTAAATCTCATTGAGGTAGAGTTCTAAGATACGCTCTTTTTTCAACGCGCGCTCAATTCTAAAAGCGAGAATTGCTTCTTTAACTTTGCGTTCAATCGTCACATCCGCCGATAGCAAAAAATTTTTCGCCACCTGTTGGGTGATCGTCGATGCACCAACCAGGCGCTTGCCAGAGGCAATATTCTTCACATTCGTGATAACGGCGCGGGCGATACCCATCGGATCAATGCCCGGATGGTAGTAAAAATTTTTATCTTCGGCGGAGAGAAAGGCCCGCACCACACGGCGCGGCATCGCGGCCTGCGGCACGAACACCCTCTGTTGCTCGGCATATTCCGCCAGCAATCGTCCATCGCCGGCATGACCGCGGGTCATCACCGGAGGCTCATAATCGGCCAGCTGTTTGTAGTCAGGCAATCCGCGCCCAAATTTATAAAAAACGTAGACGCCACCGCTGACGCCAACGAAGGCGACCAATACAAATAAGCTTAATATTACGACGAGTGTTCGAAGCATAAACTGCCTAATCCGCAATCATTTACGATAGTCGGGAGTACGAGAACAATATGGCGGGTTTATGGCAGATCGCAAGTGGCAAATGGCATGACTGAAGAGACTTTTTATTCAGCGCTGAACCTGCTGATTACGGGCAAAATAGCCATCAATTGCGTTACCGATGGCGCGCGCCATTTTTGCGCGATAGCGCGGCGAACGAAGCGCCTTTTCATCGGACCGGTTAGACAAAAACCCCATTTCAACCAGAACCGACGGCACATCGGGGGCTTTGAGAACGGCAAAACCGGCAAATCGGTGGGCGTTGGAGAGTGTTTTGGTGACTTTTCGAATATGTTTTACAAATTCTGCGGCAAATCGAGCCGATTCGTTCATCGTTTCGCGCTGTGCCAAATCAATGAGGATATTGGTGACTTCTTTTGATTTAGTCGATAAATCCATGCCGGCGATTAGATCGGCTTTATTTTCTTTTTCCGCTAACTCGGCCGCTTCTTTATCGGAAGCCTTTTCAGATAGGGTGTAAATCGACAAGCCGCGGATGCGGCGGTTTTTAATCGCGTCGGCGTGTAGCGAAATAAACAAATCTGCCTTATATGCCCTGGCAATTGCAATCCGTTGACGGAGGCGAATGAAATCATCGTTTTTCCGCGTGAGCCTAACGGTATAGCCGCCAAGTTCGTCCAAATGCGCTTTAACGGCTTTTGCCGTCACCAGCGTGATATGCTTTTCAAACACCCGGCCACTGGTCGAGCCCGGATCAATGCCGCCATGTCCAGGATCGATGACGATCACTGGTTTTCGCGCCTTCTTCGGCGGAGACCCGAGTTCAGGCTTACGTCCTGGCGGCAGAATTCCCAACGCATTTGTGGGCGCTGCAACAATTCGATCATTGTCTGGATCAGAACGGGACAACGGTGGCTTCAAAGCGGCCATATAAAGCTGGCGCGTGGTTCTCGCCAAATCAAGCACCAAACGATAGCGCTTGCCCTCTGCAGGCGGCAGCACAAAAGCGGCTTTTATTTTCACCGGACTTTTTACATCGAGCACAACCCGCGACAGACCGGAACGGAACAAACCATAGCGATACCTACGAATGACGCCGGTTTTTCTGGGAGCGTTTTTGCCCGGCAGGCGCCACCCCATCTCCGGCAAATCGATAACCACGCGATAAGGGTCCGACAATGTGAAAACCTTGAACTTCACATCTTCTGAAATATCGATCACAAAACGGGTTTTGTCAGCATGCGAGCCAATTCGGATGTCTGTTGCAACGGGTGCGGCGGCTTCAACCGGGCCAATCGCGACATTTGTAACGCCGAAAGTGATCACAATTGCGCTAGTCAATAGCCGTAATCTTGTTACGAATCGTAGCGGGCATAACCCGTGAACAACCGTTTTCCGGCTTCGATTTAAAAAAATGCTCAACACCGCTTCCTAATAGCGCTTATCACAGCTTCTGTACAAACTTTTCCGCCTTATTTTACGCCTAAACGGCCAATTAATAAGAGCTGAAACCTCGATAAATCATCTAAAAAGTATCACCAATGTATAAATATTATTTTAAATGTGATTGTCGAACCAAAATCCTACCGTTATATTAATGATTACCGGAAAAAAAGGTCAAAGGTTTGACGCACGGCCTGTACATAATTGCGAAGGAATACCCGGTATTTTTTCCTCGTAGGCGTCAAACGATATAACTTAATTAGTACTTTAAATTGGAATTTTCCATGCTTGTGAGAGCAGCCCGCACAATCGAACCATTTGCGTTCCAGATCGCCCTTCCGGCGACCTTTACGTCTGCATGCTTCGATCTATCCGCCGGCGCCACAAGCTTTACACCAAACATAATGCGCTTCACTCACGATCTATTGGACCGAGTGAGTTCGCATATTCGGAGTTTACAAGTAAATGTCTACCAAAAGAATGTTAATCGACGCCGCCCACCCGGAGGAAATCCGGGTCGTGGTAATGGACGGGAACACACTCGAAGAACTTGATGTTGAATCCGCCGCCCGGCGACAGCTAAAGGGCAACATATATCTCGCAAAAGTGACCAGAGTCGAACCGTCTCTGCAAGCAGCCTTTGTGGATTATGGCGGAAACCGTCACGGATTTTTAGCCTTTAGCGAAATCCATCCCGACTACTATCAAATCCCCATCGCTGACCGCGAAGAATTGCTGGCTGAGGAATCCGCTGCGTCCGAAAATGAGGATGCGGATGATGGCGTTGATGAGGAAAATGGCGAAGACGGTGAAAACAACGGCAAAACCGTAGAAACCGTTGGCGGTGATGATATCGACGAAGTTGAAACGCGCCGCAAATTTTTCCCGGCAAAACGCTACAAAATTCAAGAAGTCATCAAACGCCGCCAAATTTTGCTCATTCAGGTGGTTAAAGAGGAACGTGGCAACAAAGGCGCTGCATTGACCACTTATATGTCGCTCGCCGGGCGCTATTGTGTGCTCATGCCCAATACCGGCAAAGGCGGTGGTATTTCCCGCAAAATTGCGAATGCCAGTGACCGCAAGCGTCTGAAGACGATTATTTCTGATTTTGATATTCCAGATGGCATGGCTGTCATAGTCAGAACGGCAGGCGCGGATCGCAGCAAAGCCGAGATTAAGCGCGATTACGAATATCTGATCAAATTGTGGAGCGGCGTGCGCGACCACACCTTAGAATCAACGGCTCCGGCTTTGATCCATGAAGAAGCGAGTATTATCAAGCGCGCCGTCCGCGATCATTACAGCAAAGACGTCGAAGAAGTCATCGTTGAAGGCGATGACGCCTATCGCCAGGCTAAAGATTTGATGAAAATGCTGGTCCCGAGCCACGCCAAGAAAGTGCAGCCTTACAAAGACACGATTGTGCCGCTATTCAACCACTTTCACATTGAAGCCCAACTCGAAACCATGAACACCCCTGAGGTTCAATTAAAGTCAGGCGGCTATATTGTCATCAATCTCACCGAGGCATTGGTTGCAATTGACGTCAACTCCGGGCGCGCAACCCGCGGACGCAATATTGAAGAAACCGCGCTTAAAACAAATATTGAGGCTGCGACCGAAGTCGCCCGTCAATTACGTTTACGCGATTTAGCCGGTCTCGTTGTCATCGACTTCATTGATATGGAAGTTCATCGCAATCAAACTGCGGTGGAGCGCCGTCTCAAAGAAGCCATGCGTAAAGATCGCGCGCGCATCCAAATTGGCCGCATTTCGCCCTTTGGACTGCTGGAATTGTCGCGCCAACGTCTGCGCCCAAGCATTACCGAGACAATCTCTGAGGTATGCCCGCATTGCGCAGGTTCGGGAACACGCCGTTCAATCGAATCGACCGCCCTTCATGTATTACGCGGTATCGAAGAAGAGGGAGCGCGTCAGCGCGCTAAAGAAATGGAAGTGTTCGTTCACTCCCAAGTCGCGCTTTATCTTCTAAATTTCAAACGCGAGGCGGTGGCTGATATCGAACAGAAATTCGAAATTAAAATTATTGTTCTTGAAGACGACAATTTAATTTCACCGGATTTCAATATTAACCGGGCAGGCACCAAACAAGGCGGTGCTGAGGCTAGGTCAGGCAACGAAAAATCTCGTTCTAGACCAAGGCCAACTCATGTTGATACAGATGAAACCTCTGAAGACCAGCCTAAGAAAAAGCGCCGTCGTCGTTCCAGACGTCGTCGCCGTGATGAAGAAGAAACATCTGTAACCGCCACTGAAGAACAGACGTCCAAGGCGGAGCAAAGTTCAGAGTCTAAAAGTGGTGAAGCATCTGCAAATGCAGAGGCGAGCGATGCGACAGGCGATGGCGAGCAAGAAAAGCCGGCGCGCCGCCGGAGAGGCCGCCGCGGTGGTCGTCGGCGTAATCGTCGACCAGAGGCGGAGGCAACCGCGAGCCAAGAAACTGCGAGTGAGTCTTCGGATCAAACAAATGCTGAAAGCAAGACTTCTGCATCTGAAGAACAAACAACCGATACGCCGACCCCTGAAAATGCCGGCGATACAGAAGTGAAAGCTGAGACAGAAAAAGAACAGTCAAAAGCAACTTCGGATGAAAAGCCAAAACGCCGTCGTGTGCGCCGCAAGAAAGCTGCCGCTCCCAAAGCTGCTGATTCTAAAGACGACAGCTCTTCAGAAGATAAATCAGAGCCTTCAGCAAAATCTGTTGCTGAGCCGGTCGCTGAAAGCGCAGCGGATCCTGTTACTGAGCCAGCCTCTGAAAAGCCTTCTGAAACGCCCGCCGCAGCTCCGGTTGATACAAATGTAACCGTCGTTGGTAATGCTGATGGCGGAGAAGCTGGCGATCGTGGTGGCTGGTGGAATAAGATTACCGGCAGCTAGCCTTAAGCCAAAAAACTTCCAAGGCGATTTGCGGCCTCGGCCATGTCTGCCGTTGCTCCAGCAAAAGAGAATCGTACAAATTGTGATCCGCGCTCGGTATCAAAATCGATACCGGGCGTAATCGCAACACCGGTTTCCGACAGAATTTTTTTGCAGAACGCCTGACTGTCATTTGTAAAACGTGTCACATCGGCATAGACGTAAAAAGCCCCATCCGACGGCGCTAATTTATCAAGCCCGGCTTTCGGAAGTTTTTCCAACAATAAGGCTCTGTTTTCTGCATAGCGCGCGACGTTTTTATCTAATTCGTCAAAACAATCGAATACGGAAATCGTAGCAAGTTGCGACAAGGTCGGCGGGGAAATAAAGAGATTTTGCGCGAGGCATTCCGACGCCCGGATTAAATTTTCAGGTACGACCATCCAGCCCAAACGCCAGCCAGTCATCGAGAAATATTTGGAGAAGCTGTTAACAATTATAGCGTCATTCCCGTAAGACAGCGCTGTATTGGCTTTTTCCTTATAGGTAATGCGGTGGTAAATTTCATCCGATATTAGACGAACGGCAGAAGCATCACACCACTCTACGATGCCTTTGAGCGCTTCACCGGAAAGCATGCTACCGGTCGGATTGGACGGGCTTGCAATGATAAGCCCATCAAGTTTTTTATCGAGATTTTCGAGGATTTCCACACTCGGTTGGAAATCCGTTGCCGGACCCACCGGAATATCGACAACTTCGACACCAAGAGCGCGCAGAATATTTCTATAGGCGGGATAGCTTGGGCTCGTCAGGCCGACTTTGTCGCCATGCTCAAACACAGCCAAAAACGACAACATAAAAGCGCCCGATGAGCCGGTTGTGATGATAATCCGCTCTGTCGGTACGGTGACGTTATAATACTCTTTGTAATAGACCGCCAAACGCTCTCTTAGGGGCGGTACACCCAGCGCATCGGTGTAACCAAGCAAGTCTTGATCCAAGGCTATTTTAGCGGCTTCGATAACCGCAGATGGCGCGGAGGTACTCGGCTGGCCGACTTCTAAATGCAGAACGTCTTTGCCGCTGGCGGCGCGTTCATTTGCCGCTCGCATAACATCCATAACTATAAACGGAGGAATGACACCGCGCTCAGCAATTTTAAGAACCATCTTTATTGGCCTGAATTTGTGGCGAGGCCGCTGCCACGCGGGTCTGTCTGAATAACACAGCTGCCCGGGTCCCGCGGCAAACCGCCAGGACAATGGACAGCATTTACAAACCCGAGTACCGGCGTCACGGCAACCTGGTGGCCGCGCCGGGCTAGGTACGAGCTGACTGAATTCGAAAGACCCGGTTCATGAAAAGTGACATCTGGGGCACCGCCGTGATGAATACGCTTTGCCGCGATCGCCCGCCTCAAACTTTCACCGCCCAACATGGTCCGCGAAAATACGTTCATAAGAGCGGTAGGAGCCGCAATGCCGCCTGAAGCTGCACCGGCAAAGAATAAGTTGTTGGAAAATTTGTTGTGCACAAGAATGGGGCCAAGAGCAGTAGGACCTTTGCCTCTACTGGTCGGAGCCGCGGCCAAAACAATTCCAGTGCCAGGGGCTATTCGGCCGGTGCCAAAATTATTGTTCATTGTCAGCGCGCATGACACAGCAGAACCTTGCGGATCAACCACTACAAAACTGGTTGCCGATGGATTTTCTGCACGCTGCTTGGGCGCCGGTTGAAAAGCCTGAGGTGAGAGATGTCTATTGGGCTGATAGTTTCCGATTAAATTAGTTACATGGCTATTTGACACCAAAGTTTCGGTCGGATTGGCAATCGAGAAATCATCCCTGAGCCAACCTTCACGGTCACCATAGGAACGCAACGCCGTTTCGGCCAGGACGTGATATTTCTCATTCGTTGAAGCATCTTCGAACAAATCACCTTTGTTCAACATGCCAAACATTTGCGCGGAAACCAATCCACCTGAAGCCGGTGGCGGCATGAAATGCGCTTGGTGATTGCCGAACTTCATTGAGATCGTTTTTTTCCATTGAGGTTTAAAGGCCTTGAGGTCATTGAGTGACAAAGATCCACCGGCTTGGCGCACGGCTTCAACCAGCGAACGGGCATATTTTCCACGATAAAAATCCGCCGGCCCTCGCGTTCGTAGATTAGCGAGCGCTACCGACAAATCGATTTGTCGGATAAAAGTGCCTTCACCAATTACCTTGCCATTTGGCTGAAGAAACACTTTGCGGGCCTCGGCGTCGGCCACCAAAGCACCTGCAACCGGTTTTAGATCAGAAACAAGTGATCTCGAAGCCTGGGTTCCAAAGCGGGCTAATTTTTCACCAATCGATACCAAAGAAGCCCATTGAAAACGTCCATACCGTGTATGAAGAGCGAAAATCCCAAGCGGATTTCCCGGCACGGCGCTTGGCCTCGACGCAGAACTCGGTATATGAGCCGGCACTCGGCTTAAAAAATCAAGCGCCTCAATTTTTTTAGTCTCGGCATCAAACACCAAACACACGCCGCCGCCGCCAAGACTGGCCTTCGATGGCAAAGTTACGGCCAAAGTAAAATAAATCGCCGTCGCGGCATCAGCGGCACTACCGCCCGCCGACAAAATTTTCTGGCCTTCCAAGACGGCTCTTGGCTCATCTGCGGCAATGCCGCCAATAAATCCTTGCACATACCCCTCGGTTCCGATTTCTTCCTTTGAGCTACCACAAGCGGATAAAGCCAGCCCAATCCCCAAAAGCGACCCCAATACCGATATTTTACGAATTCCGCTACTCAATTTTCCACTCGATTCATTTATAAATGCAGCTGTGATTTGACGCAGTCCTTTACGAGAACTACTTTGAATATATCCAGGCGAATTAGCCCGAAAACGAAATGGATTTAAAATTTTGAAATACCGCATCTACCTGTTTGTCTTTTCTATCTTTGCCTTAATTCACGGGGTCGTTTTAATCGCGCAACCATTGGAGGCCAACGCTAAAGGCATTTCCATGATCCGCGACGCCGAAATTGAAAATACCATTCGTGCTTACGCAACGCCTTTGCTCCAAGCCGCAGGCCTAGAACCATCATCCATACGCATTCATATCGTAAATGACAACACGCTCAATGCATTCGTTGCCGGCGGACAACAACTTTTTATCAATACTGGCCTCATAATGAAAAGCAAAAATGCCGGGCAAATCATCGGCGTACTCGCTCACGAGATTGGCCATATCGCAGGCGGCCATCTGATAAAGGCGGCTCAAGCTCGAAAAGATGTCTCGGCTGCGGTGATGCTCGGCTACTTATTGGGAGGGGCAGCCATTATTGCCGGTCGCCCGGATGCTGGCGCCGCCGCCATGCAATTGGGAACAAATATTGGCATTAAAAATTACCTGAGCTTCAGCCGCACGCAGGAATCTTCCGCAGATCGAGCGGCCATGAGGTTTCTTGACCGAACCGGCCAATCTGCTCAGGGATTGATGGAATTCCTGGAAGTTTTGGAAGATCAGGAATTACTAAGTGCCCGCAATCAGGACCCTTACGTGCGCACCCACCCCTTGACCCGTGAACGCGTTGATTCCATTCGTCACCATCTTGAAAAATCACGTTTCGCCGATAAGCCGATATCTGCATCCGATCGTACCAGCCATGCTCGAATGAAGGCAAAGCTCTTCGGCTTTACACAAACTCTATCACGAACCTTACAGGCTTATCCCGAAAGGCCTGAGAATAAGGAAACATTGGATGGCCTATATGCCCAATCGATCGCATTTTACCGCAAACCAAACATTCCGAAAGCGATCGGACTGATTGACAAGCTCATCGCCAAATTGCCAAAAGATCCGTATTTCCACGAATTAAAAGGCCAGATTTACTTCGAAAACGGCAAGATTGATCTTGCTCTGCCCTCCTACCAGATGTCAGTCGATCTGTTGCCCCAGTCCGGTCTTTTGAAAGCACAGCTCGCGCACGCTCAAATTGAGAAAGCCCAAGCAGAGAATAACAACCCGGCTCTGTTGAATAAGGCGATCGAGAATCTGCAATTTGCTGCCGACAAAGATACCAGGCGGCCTTTTGTCTGGCGTCAATTAGGCATCGCCTATGGACGCATGGGTAAAATGGGAAAAAGTTCGAGAGCGTTGGCGGAAGAAGCCATTTTGAGAGGTCGCTTTCGCGATGCAATTGGCATTGCAGAACGGGCGAAAAAACAATTAAAACGCGGCACGCCGAATTGGCTACGCGCAGAAGACATTATTACGACCGCTCGTGAAAATATGAGACTTAAAAAGAATCGCTAAAATAAAGGCGCTGTATGTTGGCTAGAGCTGCATCATTCCTCACGATGGCCCTTATTCTCGTCGGGTGTACCGTGCCACGCGCCGACATCAGTCCCGAAGGTTATCTAGAAGTTTTTGGCCCTTCCACTACTTTTAAAAAAATCAATCTGCCACCCGTTTGGTTTGTCGACGGCATGGAAAAGGCTGATTTTATTTCAAATGAGTTCAATGTCGAAACCATTGGTGGATCACCAGCGCTAAATCTATCGGCCAGCCGCCAAAGTTACATTTTTGCAAAACGCACCAAGGCCAGCTTATTGGCAACGCCTTTCCTGAGTTGGTCTTGGAATGTCCCGTCTTTTCGAGGCGAAATTTATCCAATTCGTCTCCTCATTGGATTTTATGGCGGCGATCCCAAAAGCGGCAGTTGGGGCAGCCAACCATTGGTCTATACCGGAAAAATAGCACCACCTTATGACCGCGCAATCTCAATCATCTGGCATCGCAATGCGTTACTGCGGGGTACCATTGATCGATCCTCAAAACTGCCAAAATATATCGCCCGTGGCGGTATCGAGAATACTGATAAATGGCACACCGAAAATGTCGATCTTGCCGCGTTGTACAAACGTATATGGCCGAATGATGAACATCACAAAATTCAGATTATGTTCGCAGGCTTTGCGACAACGCCGACAAATTCACCATCCAGCGCGGCTTTCGCTGATTTCGTGCTGGCTAAATAGATCGTATAGATGTCATTTTTTCGTGAAATATATTGTTTTTGCGTGCAATATCCAGTCCTTCTCTAGTACACAACAACCTAAGAAATAAAACGCAGGCCAAATTTATGAAAAATTTCTTTTCCGTACCGACCGTATTCGCCCTCCTATTTATGCTGGCTGGCTCATTTGGCTTCGCCTCAGAAAGCTATGGTCAGGCGAAACAATCCTTTCCACCAAAGAGTAACGCATTGAGCGCGGCTCAGAAGAAAGAAGTTCAAGAAATTATTGGGAATTATTTGCGTGAAAATCCAGAAATCGTGGTCGAGTCAATCCGGATATTGCGGCAACGCGAACGCCAGGAAGAAAAAGAACGCGGCCTCAAGAATTTAGTGACCTACAGAGAACTGATCCTCAACGACCCAACATCACCGGTTGGCGGCAATCCAAAAGGAGACGTCACCATTGTCGAATTCTTTGACTACAATTGCGGCTATTGTAAACGGGTTTTTCCAACCATCAAAAAATTGCTCGCAGAAGATAAAAACATTCGCTACGTCTTTAAGGAATTTCCGATTTTATCCCCGGCCTCAGAATTGGCCGCCCGCGCCGCTCTCGCAGCTTGGCGACAAGATAAAACTAAATATGTGCAGCTCCATACTGAATTCATCCAATTGCGCGGCGGATTCACGGAAAGTCGCATTATGCGGATGGCGGAGAAAATTGGTCTCAACACTGCAAAACTGAAAATAGATATGCGGTCGCCAGCGATAACTAAAATCATTGCCGGCAATCGTGCTCTCGCCCAAAATTTGGGGATAACGGGAACACCAGGATTTGTTATAGGTAATCAGATTATGCCGGGTGCAGCCGATATGACGACCTTTAAAGATCTCGTTGCAACTGCACGCAAAGGCTAAGCGCTAATTCTATTCGGTACTTATTTCTTTAGAGGAAGTAGGGAATATCGAAAGCCTTGAGGGCTTTCTATCAAGATCAATATCTCTGATTTTTTCCCATTTTTAGCTGCCGTAATTATATTTGTGAGTTGCTTGGGCAACCAGATTTCCTTGAGATTTGCCTGAACAATTACATCCCCCGGCTTAAGCCCCGTGGCAACAACTTTACTTTGTTTATCCACCAGCGTCACCACGACGCCCAGGCTATCCAACGCAGAGCAAAGCGCTCTCTTACTTTTTTGGTGATCGCTGCAATCGTAATGCCGATACTTGGATAATTGGCAAAAGATCCCTTATTTACTTTCCAGGCCGGTGGGCGGGTGCCGGTTACCAGGGTCAATTTCACTTTTCGGCCATTTCGCAAAACCTCGACAGGCATTTTCTGACGCGGTTTAGATCGAAGAACGACCTTGAGCAGAGACTCAAAATTTTTGATCTTTGATCCGTCAAGTTTGACGATTAGATCGCCGCGCCGAAATCCAGCGATTGCCCCGGCTTCTCCCATCGCCACGTTCTTAACCAAAACGCCAGATTGATTATTCTGGCCCAAAATTTTGGCGACTTTTTTATCAAAAACTTGAACTTCAAGGCCCATAAAGCCGGTTTCAGCTGCCGCTGGCACAGCCCACAAAGCGAGCAGGCCAACAATTGCAGTCGTCAGCACCACCGTCCGTAATCTAGAATGATTCAACACCTGAAATTTCATAGATATAACTTTTTCAACAAATAACGGCCAAATTTTGACGACCGGATCAAACAGTAACGACTTACATTTAGTCGAACAATAGAACTTTTATGAAAAAATAGTGATGATTCAAAGGCTTTTCAAATATATAGGCCCTTGCGAAGGGGCCTGGAGCGCTTTATTCAATCTACTGACAAGCTTCTGAGAGACTAATATTTACCCCTCGGAGGCCTATATTTAGCAGGGATATTTGGTGAAAATTTTATCAATATTTGGCACCCGCCCCGAAGCCATAAAAATGGCACCGGTTGTAATGGCCCTTGAGGCAGAAGAAAACATTGAATCATTGGTATGCGTGACGGCTCAGCATCGTGACATGCTGGATCAGGTGCTCGCTCTTTTTGCCATCAACCCTGCCTATGATCTGGATATTATGGCTGAGAACCAGGGTCTGATGCACATTACAACGGCGGCGCTTCAGGGTCTTGAAACAGTTTTAAACGAGTGTCAGCCAGATAGGGTTCTGGTTCATGGCGATACGACAACCAGTTTCGCGGCCTCACTGGCCGCCTTCTATCAGAAAATTCCTGTTGGTCATGTTGAAGCTGGATTGCGCACCGGCGATATCTATGCCCCTTGGCCGGAGGAAATGAACAGGCGGCTCACCGATACAATATGTGATCTACATTTCGCGCCGACAAAATCGGCGGAGCAAAATCTACTTGCCTGCGGTGCCCCTCAATCGGGTATATCCGTCACCGGCAACACGGTTATCGATGCCTTGCTGCAAATTAGTGATCGGCTTGATGGTGACAGCGCTATATCGGAAAAAGCGGCGAAAAACCTTCCCGAGTTGGATGCTGCACGTAAACTTATACTTGTCACGGGTCATCGCCGTGAGAATTTTGGCGACGGATTTGAGAATATTTGTCGCGCACTCGCAAAACTTGCCGACCGTGATGATGTCCAAATCATTTACCCCGTCCATCTCAACCCGAATGTCCAGGAGCCCGTCAATCGGCTCCTCGGCAATCATGCCAACATTTATTTGATCCCACCGCTGGATTACCTGCCATTTGTCTATCTAATGAAAGCAGCACATTTTATCATCACCGATTCTGGCGGTATACAGGAAGAAGCGCCTTCGCTTGGTAAGCCCGTCCTGGTGATGCGCGATGTCACGGAACGCCCGGAAGCTGTTGATGCAGGGACAGTCAAACTTGTTGGCACGGATGAACGGAAAATAGTAGAAGAGGCTATGCATTTACTTGAAAATGAAACCGCATACCAGGAAATGTCGAAAGCCCATAACCCCTACGGTGATGGCAAAGCGAGCGGCAGAATTGTAGAGGAGCTGTTGCGTGGCACCTGATTCCGAAACCAAATTACCGGGTGAGTTTAATAAAGTTTCAGTCATTGGGCTCGGCTATGTTGGGCTGCCAACAGCTGCTATTATGGCAAATCGCGGCATCGACGTTTTGGGTATCGATGTTAACCCTGAAACAGTGGAGATCATAAATAAAGGTGATATCCACATTGTTGAACCCGATTTGGATATATTGGTTCGAAGCGCGGTGAGTTCAGGAAAACTCGTCGCCGCAACCACTCCTGAACCCGCCGATGCTTTTATTATCGCTGTTCCGACACCCTTTAAGGCGGACAACAAACCTGATCTCACTTATCTTAAACAAGCAACGCAAGCGCTCGCGCCGGTGCTGGAGAAAGGTAATCTGGTTGTCTTGGAATCAACCTCGCCAGTTGGCACGACCCAGCAAATCGCAACCTGGTTGTCCGCGGCCAGGCCTGATTTAATTTTCCCAGCACCAGATAACAATGATCCGGATATTTTTATCGCCCACAGCCCAGAGCGGGTTTTACCGGGCCGCATATTGATTGAGCTTGTAGATAACGACCGGGTCATTGGCGGACTTTCTGATATTTGCAGCCAACGTGCTCGCGATCTCTACAGTCTTTTTGTAAATGGAACCTGCCATCTCACCAATGCGCAAACGGCAGAACTCGTAAAGCTCGCCGAAAATGCCTATCGCGATACCAATATCGCCTTCGCCAACGAAATGTCGCTGGTGTGCGATAATCTGGATATCAATGTTTGGGAAATGATTGATCTTGCCAATCTCCATCCTCGTGTTGAAATTCTAAAACCAGGCCCTGGCGTCGGCGGTCATTGTATTGCGGTTGATCCGTGGTTCATCGTTGATTCAGCCCGCGACCAGACACCCCTGATTCAAGCTTCCCGGCGCGTGAATGATGAAAAGCCAAATTGGGTTGTCGAGCAGGCGCTTGATGCCACCACCTCCAAATCTGCCATTGCCTGTCTGGGCCTCGCTTATAAAGCCGACATTGATGATTTGAGGGAAAGCCCGGCGATGGAAATTGTCGAAAAACTGGCGACGCAACACGACGGAAAAATCTTAATTGTTGAGCCTAATATTAAAGAACTACCTTCTTCCTTGAAAAAATTTAAAAACACCAAATATTGTTCATATGACCAAGCTCTGCGGAATGCGGATACAATTGTCGTGTTAACCGATCACCGCGAATTCAAAGAAGTCGATCAAAGTGTATTGGACGGAAAAAAAATCATCGACACACGTGGTGTGTGGCGCTAGTGAAAAATAAAACAATGATTTGGAAGATCAAACTATGAGCCAGAAAAAAGCATTGATCACAGGTATCACCGGTCAAGATGGAGCCTATCTCGCCGAGTTGTTGCTTACTAAAGGCTATGAGGTTCATGGCATCAAGCGTCGCTCTTCGTCATTTAATACCGGCCGCGTTGATCATCTCTATACTGATCCGCATATCGAAGGCACAAACTTTTTTATGCATTTTGGCGACATGACCGATGCAACAAATCTCATTCGCCTGGTGCAATCAGTTCAACCGGATGAGATTTATAATCTCGCTGCTCAAAGTCATGTGCAAGTAAGTTTCGACACCGCAGAATATACGGCGAATGCAGATGGCATTGGTGCGCTGCGCCTGCTTGAGGCAATCCGAATATTGGGGTTGGAAAAATCAGCGAAATTTTATCAAGCTTCAACTTCAGAGCTCTACGGTAAAGTCGTTGAAACGCCGCAAACCGAAACCACGCCGTTTCATCCACGAAGCCCCTACGCAGCAGCCAAACTTTATGCGTATTGGATTACCGTAAATTACCGTGAAGCCTACGGCATGCACGCCTCAAACGGCATTTTGTTTAATCATGAAAGTCCGATCCGCGGCGAAACATTTGTGACCCGCAAGATAACGCGGGCTGTCGCGGCAATGAATCTTGGCAGCGAGGAAAAACTTTACCTCGGTAACATTGATGCGCTTAGAGATTGGGGCCATGCCCGGGACTACGTAGAAGGCATGTGGCGCATGTTACAACAAGATGAGCCGGATGATTATGTACTTGCAACAGGTGAGCAGCATTCCGTGCGCGAATTTGTCGAACTATCTTTTGCTGAAATCGACCGCAAAATTTTCTGGCAAGGTAGTGGCGTCGATGAACAAGGAATTGATGAGGCAAACGGTGACGTTTTAGTTGAAATCGATCCGCGCTATTTCAGACCGACCGAGGTTGAAACATTGTTAGGTAATCCTGCTAAGGCGCTAGATATACTGGGGTGGCAGCATACGACCCCCTTTTCTGACCTTGTGAGCGACATGGTAAAAAGTGATTTGGAGTTACTAAAAAGAGGCGACGATGGCCGAGACTAAAGAAGAGGGAAAGTTGGCCGAACCGTTTGGATTAAAAGGTAAAAAAGTTTGGGTTGCCGGTGCTTCGGGCATGGTCGGCGGCGCCACGGTACGGCGTTTGGAATCAGAAGAATGCAATATTCTCACGCCTGGCCACAAGGAACTTGATCTCATCAATCAAGCAAACGTCAATGACTGGGTCGCAGCAAATAAGCCAGATGTGGTGGTCATTGCTGCTGCGACTGTTGGCGGCATCATGGCAAACTCAACCCGGTCAGCTGAGTTCATTTATAACAACATCGCCATTGAGACCAACATCATTCAGGCTTCTCATCAAAACGATGTTGAAAAACTTTTGTTTCTAGGCTCTGCATGTATTTATCCGCGTGAAGCGACACAGCCGATGGCCGAGGAAGCATTGCTTTCAGGCCCGTTGGAACCAACCAATGAATGGTATGCCATTGCAAAAATAGCCGGCATTAAAATGTGTGAGGCCTATCGCAAACAATATGGCTGCGACTACATCTCGGCTCAGCCCAACAATCTGTACGGACCGGGCGACAATTTTGATCTTGAAAGCAGTCACGTTATTCCGGCAATTATGAACAAAGCACATATTGCCAAATCAAATGGCGACAAGACCCTACCTATTTGGGGTACTGGAAAAGTCTTCCGTGAATTTCTTCATGTCGATGATTGTGCTGATGCGCTGGTGCATTTGATCAAACATTACAGCGGTGCGATCCATATAAATATGGGTACCGGCGAAGAAGTCACAATAGGGGATTTAGCGCAAATTATAGCCGACGTCGTTGGCTTTGAAGGAGAGC
>CAJXJM010000006.1 GCA_913054205.1 uncultured Rhodospirillaceae bacterium | reverse complement strand
GGTAATTAAAACGCTCCAGAAAGCGACTTTAAGGCTTAGAAGGAGTGCCTCAGTTTCTAAGGGTGTGGGACTGAACATCGGCTTAGTTCACCAGAAAACCGTGGCGTTTGAAAACATCTTTCGCCAATTGCGTAAAAAGAGTTTTAAAGAAATATTTCACGTCATGATCATGACGCTTGTTGACGCGAGCTGCCCAATACGAAATGCGTCGGTGAGAGGAGGCCGGAAATTTATATAAAACCTCCACGTTTTTATTTTTGAACGCATCGGATTGGTAGACGATACCGGCTGGCGTGGCACCGCGTTCTACCAGGGCCAGTGCTGCGCGGACATTATTGAGGCGGGCAAGTTTTGGTTTAGCGACCTGCCACAATTTTAATGCCTGCAACGCCTCAACTGCGTAAATTCCGGCCGGTACATGATCAGGATCGCCAATAGCCAGGCGCCCGTTTCCTAATATCTGATCAAGGCGTTTTCCGTCCAAAGATTTGACGGGTTGCAGGGAGCCCTTAGGCGCAATCATTACAAGGCGGTTAGAAATAACTTCGCGCCTGCTTGCCGCTATTTCCGGTATGCTTTCAGCCAAAAAATCCATCCATATTTCATTGGCAGAAATATAGATATCAGCAGGTGCTCCTTTGGAAATTTGACGCGCTAAGGTTGAGCTTGAAGCAAAAGAAAGTCGAATTCGATGCTTTGCAGTTTTAGCGTATGTTTCGGCGATTTGCTTCAAGGGATTTGAAAGACTCGCAGCGGCAAATACCAGTAAATCTTTGGCAGCGGCGGTCTGATTGCCGCCCATCAGGAATCCGCAAACAAACAATAATTTTAACAGCCAAAATTTTGCCGGGAAGGTAGCCATTTCAGCTACCGTAAAGCTGCTCGGGATCGATTTCGACTTCAGCAATGGTTTCAACTTTGCCATCCCGGACAGCGTTGAAAAAGCAACTGCGACGACCGGTGTGACAGGCGACGCCGTCTTGATCGACTTGCAAGAGGATCGTGTCGTTATCGCAATCCCAGCGAAATTCTTTTAAGGTTTGAACCTGTCCCGAGGTTTCACCTTTGCGCCATAGCGCTTGACGCGAGCGCGACCAATATACCACGCGGCCTTCCGTTAACGTCGCGGCAATGGCGTCGCGGTTCATCCACGCCATCATCAGCACTTCGCCGCTGTCGAACTGTTGCGCAATCGCCGGGATTAACCCATCATCGCTAAACGACAAGGCCTCAAGTGCTTGATCTATAGTTGATTTCTCATTAACGCTCATGGCTGTAGGTAATCGTCTTTTCAGATGCGCCTGTCAAGTTTTGGCTAATTTCAAATACCGCGTAAGGTTAGGTGTTAAGTGATATCGGGAAAACTCAAAAAATTTAAATCTGGTCTCATTGTCCTCGGGATTTTTCTGGTGTGCGATTTGATATTGGTCCAGGGTTTAAAGAATTTTACAGATTTTTGGCGGGCGACCTATCCACCGATGGATCATCGCATTCGCTCTGAAAAATTTCACCACACCTTGGCTAAAAATCGCGTAATTCAAGAAAGGTGGGGGGCGATAAATTACTCATTTGCCACCAATTCCTTGGGCTTTAAAGATACAACCGTTCGCGATGTTTCGATCGATATTGATAAAAAACGCATCTTATTTTTGGGGGATTCTTTTACCGAAGGATCAGGATTTATTTATCAGGATACCTTCGTTGGCAAAATAGCCCAGGAATATAAGAAGCAAGATATCGAGATTTTAAATGGTGGTGTCGTTTCCTATGCGCCAGAGATTTATTTCCGCAAAACAAAATTTTTAATCAATGAAATTGGCTTGAGCTTCAATCATGTAGTCGTTTTGATAGATGTTTCAGATATCCGTGATGAGGTAACAGAATACCTGCTGGACAACTCACGAAACCTAATCGTCCCTGTTAGATCAGAAGAAAAAACAATCAATAAAATTGGACATTGGTTTCGGGACAATTCGATGAGCGCCCGTTTATTCACTTTAGCGCGCGACAATTTGGCGTTTTTAAAAAAATACGTTAGGCGACGTCACAGAACTGCAGACCACCTTAATAAATCTTTCGGCGATGTGACTGAAGCCGAGATGACTGCTTTTGCAGTTGTACCTCATTTTGCCAGCGAATGGACCTACAACGAAAAAGCCTGGAACGCCTACGGTAAACAGGGACGCCGCAAGGCCGCTGAAAATATGGATCGATTAGCAGACTTATTGCGGTCCAAGAACATAGGATTAACGCTTGCCGTTTACCCGTGGCCCGATCAGATTTTGAATGATCCGAAGGCACCTCGGCATCGTGGATTTTGGAAGAAATGGGCCGAGGAAAAGAAGGTGTCGTTTATAGATCTCTTTCCGTTATTTACCAAGGACAAGCCATTTGACGTGCTAGGGAAATACTTTTTGCGCGGAGATATGCATTGGAATGCCGCGGGGCATGCTGCCGTCGCTCAGGAATTTATACGACTTTTGAAAATTAAAAATTAGGAATTCTGTTCCAAGCATGCCCGCATGGAAGATGACAAGCTTAGCATCATTTTTGCATACAGGCCTGGACCAGGCTTCAATTTTACACCAATGGCATCCAGCAAACCAATCTTGGCCGGAGAATGCGATGTGATGGTTTTGAGGAGTTTCACGCCATATTGTGGCTCGCTAAACACACACCGAATATTGTTGGCCTGAATACGCTTTTTCATCATTGAAATACGTTTCGCGCCTGGTCGCTGTTCTGGCGATAAAAAGATGGCGCCATTGTTGTGAAGACCGAATTCCTTTTCAAAATACTGAAAGGCGTCGTGATAAACGATAAAGGGAATCTGATGCGCAGATTTCAAACTATTGCCAATCTGCTTTTTTAAATGATGCAGCGTATTCTCGAATATTTTTAAATTTGCCGCATATCGATCTGAATTTTTCTGATCGCTGGAACTCAGAGATGCTTGGGCAATTCTCGCTATTGTCTGAGCATTTTGAGTACTTAACCAGATATGGGGATCAACTACACCATGTGCATGATCGCCTTCTTTGGACCTGAACTTCAGCAATTTCAGCGAAGGTGAATTTAGCAAAGTGACCACTTTGGTCCGCTTTTTGGTGCGCTTGATAGGTTTGGCGAGCCTACTTTCTAGTGTGGGGCCGATCCAAAAAATGAGATCTGCCTTGCTTAAAGCACGGGCATCAGACGGTTTTAATTTGTAGTCATGTGGGGAGACGGTTGAGCGCATCAATAAAATAGGCTCACCGACGCCCAGCATGATGTTGCTGACAATCGAGTGGAGCGGCTTGAGCGTCGTCACTACTTTGATTTGGGCGGCCACAGAATTAGCAAACAAAATGCAAAATGCCATCACAGCTACTGTGAATGTGAATTTTAAAAAAGACACGCCGAAAGACCTTATTTCATTATTGTTATAATATAACATTTATGATTAAATGATATAACATAACATTTTGTAGGTTGATAGGAATTTGTCGTGGCAAAAAGAAAAACAGTAAAAAAAACAGTAGGGGACTGGGCAAACAACCACGATCACCGTGTTTGTATTGGTGATGCCTTAGTCAAAGCAGCCTCGCTTTGTGGCCAACGCGGTGCACGTCTCACACAGATCAGACGCCGAGTTCTGGAACTCATTTGGTCTAGCCATCGGCCTATTGGTGCCTATTCCCTCTTGAAAGTTCTTAAAAAAGAACGGGAAAATGCCGCACCGCCCACCGTCTACCGGGCACTCGATTTTTTGTTGGAGCAGGGCTTGATCCATCGCATTCAAAGTCAAAACGCTTTCATTGGCTGCGCCGATCCCAATCATCAACACTATGGAATGTTTCTCATTTGCACTGATTGCGGCAATGCAGTTGAGCTCGAAGAGAGCAAAATTGATCGTTTGTTAAATTCTTCGGCTTTAAGCCAAGGCTTTGTCATAGAAAGCCGTACAGTTGAAGCTGCCGGGCTTTGCCCACAGTGCCAAATTAATTGATATGGCCTCAGATTATCTCATAGATGCTAAAGGCATCAGTGTCCGTGCCGATGGGCGTTCGATCATCGACAATGTTGATTTGACGGTCGCCGAAGGTGAAATCGTCACGTTGATTGGGCCGAACGGTGCCGGTAAAACTACGCTTGTTAAGGCTGTTCTGGGTTTACGCAATCTATCCAGCGGCTCGGTGTCGATCAAGCCCGGTGCCGTGATCGGCTATATGCCGCAACGGCTCTCGGTAGATACCAATTTACCCTTAACCGTTCGCCGTTTTATTGGACTCGCGGGCAAAGCTGAAAAAGGCAAACGCCAATCTGTTTTGGAAGAAGTTGGCGTTCTGCCGATTGTCGATTCTTCGATCCATGATATCTCCGGCGGCGAAATGCAGCGCGTTCTGTTGGCGCGGGCGCTGTTGCGCGATCCTGATTTGCTGGTACTTGATGAGCCGGCCCAGGCTGTCGATGTAAACGGACAGGCTGAGCTCTATCATTTGATTTCCGCCATTCGAGAGGAGCGCGGCTGCGGTGTCTTGATGGTGTCGCATGATCTGCATTTGGTGATGTCGGCAACCGATAAAGTTCTGTGTCTTAACAATCACCTGTGTTGTGTTGGACATCCAGAAGCCGTCAGCCAGGACCCGAACTATGTTGAGCTGTTTGGCCCACAAGTCGCGGAAAGTTTGGCGCTTTATCATCACCACCACGATCACGAACACACTGTCGATGGTCATGTGATTCCCCGTCATGCGCAAGACCATGAGGGCCATGATCATGGATGAGTTTATACTCTATGCGTTGCTGGCAGGTCTCGGCGTGACGGTGGCGGCTGGGCCTTTGGGCTCGTTTATTCTGTGGCGCCGCATGTCATTTTTTGGCGACACCTTGGCACATGCCGCCTTGTTGGGCGTTGCGTTGGGCTTGTTGCTCGGGATTACGGATTTAACGGTCGGAGTCGTTATTGTCTGTGTCGGCGCGGCGGCATTTTTGGTCGTGCTGCAGAACCGTACCAGACTTGGCAATGATGCACTGCTCGGAATTTTATCGCATGGCACTTTAGCGGTTGGGCTGGTTGTCGTTTCTTTTATGGAAAATGTGCAACTCGATCTCATTGGCTTTTTGTTCGGTGATATTTTGTCGGTGACGACGACTGATCTTGCATGGATTTATGCGACTTCCGGCATCGCAATCGCAATACTGTTTAAAATATGGCGGCCGTTGTTGTCGATCACCATTCATGAAGATTTGGCCAGAGCCGAAGGCATTCAAGTCACCCGAATAAATTTGCTGTTTATGATCTTGATTGCACTCGTCGTAGCGGCGGCTATGAAGGTCGTCGGTATTTTGCTGATCGCCGCCTTGTTGATTGTGCCGGCTTCGGCAGCCCGGCATTACGCCAGGACGCCCGAACAGATGGCTGGCATGGCGGTGGTTATCGGCACGTCTTCAGTGGTTGGTGGATTGATGCTCTCGCTGGCCTACGATACGCCGGCCGGACCGTCGATTGTGGTGATTGCGTTGGTGCTCTTTTTAATTAGCACCCTGATGCCGAATGTCGGCCGGCAAGTCTAACATATCTACTCGTCATTCTGGCGAAGGCCAGAATCCAGATGTCTCAACTTTACAACCATTCGAAAGAAAGTCTGGACCCTGGATCAAGTCCAGGGTGACGTGATATTTTGAAAACTAAGACTTAGTTAGCCGCTTCAAGCCAGCTTCGATATCTTCAATAAGATCATCTGGGTCTTCGAGGCCGATGTGGAAGCGAATGCTTTGGGCGTTTTCAGACCACTTGGTTACTGTTCTGGTTACATTGGTTGGCAGAACAAGGCTTTCATAGCCGCCCCACGATCCGCCCAAAGCAAACAGCTCTAGCCCATCAATGAACGCGGCCATTGCTGCTTCGCTGGCGGGCTTAAAAACAACGCCGAACAAACCGTTGGAGCCGGTAAAGTCGCGTTTCCAAATCTCGTGACCGGGGCAGGACGGCAGCGCCGGGTGAAGGACGCGGTCAATTTCGGGCTGTTCCGCCAGCCATTCAGCAACTTTGAGGGCGTTTTTCTCGTGGCGTTTGAGCCGCACACTCAGTGTTCGCATACCACGTAAAGCAAGATACGCATCATCGGGTGCAATGTTAAAGCCAAGCACTCGAACGCAATCGATCACTGGTTGCACAGTATCACCGCGCATCGATATCGTCCCGACCATCGCGTCGGAATGACCAACATAATATTTGGTGGCGGCTTGAACGGAGACATCGACGCCGTGATCCAAAGGCTTGAAGAAGTAGCTCGCCGCCCAGGTGTTATCCATGACAACTTTGATACCCGCTTTATGCGCAGCGCCAACAATCGCTGGCACATCTTGAATTTCGAACGTGTGCGAGCCGGGAGATTCGGTGTAGATCACTTTGGTGTTGTCTTGAAAAAGTTTCGCGATCTCTGCACCGATATGCGGATCGTAATAGGTCGTCTCTACGCCAAAGCGTTTTAGAAAGTTTTCGCTTAAGTTCCGTGTTGGCGTATACGCGCTGTCGCAGATCAGTACATGATCACCGGCCCCGACAAAGGCCAGCATCGCCGCCGAAATGGCAGCCAAGCCTGATCCGACTGCGATTGTGCGGTCTGCACCTTCTAGGTCGGCCACCGCTTCTTCAAAGGCGCTTGAGGTCGGCGTGCCAATCCGGCCATAAACAAAATTGTCGTTGGGATTTTCGCGCAGCGCCTTCATTTTAGCAACGGTGTCATAGTCAACGGTCGAAGCGTGATAGACCGGAGGGTTCACAATGCCGGACTGATCTTCCGGGTGAGAGCCGCTATGGGCGAGCTTGGTATCGCGTTTGGCATCTTTACGCATGCTCAAGCTTTCCCGTTCAGGCGGTCAAAGCCGCGTTCTAGGTCAGCGATTAAGTCTTCGACATCTTCTTGGCCGGCATGGAGACGGAGGAGGGGGCCTCCGGCTTCCCACGTCGTTGCTGATCTAATTTTGCGAGGGTCTGAAGCGACCATCAGGCTTTCAAAGCCACCCCAGGAGAAACCCATGGCAAAATAGTCCATGCCATCGAGCATCGCATTCACTTGCGCTTCAGAAAAATCTTTTAAGACAATGCTGAACAATCCACAGGAGCCGGTGAAGTCACGCTGCCATATCTCATGGCCCGGGCAAGAGGCAAAAGCCGGATGAAGGATTGTGTCGACCTCATCGCGCGTCTCCAGCCAATGCGCCAAGGTGAGGGCGCTTTCCTGGTGCTGCTCAAGACGCACACTGAGGGTTCGCAATCCCCTAAGCGCCAAATAGGCGGCATCAGGACTGATCGCCTGACCGAGGGTCGATGTGGTGATTTTAATTTTGCGCCAATCATTTTCGGTTTTGGCGATGATGTGCCCCAAAATTAAATCCGCATGACCGGCCTGGTATTTGGTCGTCGCCTGGATCGAGATATCGACACCATGGTCGAAGGGTTTGAAATAATAGCCGGCGCTCCAGGTGTTATCGATCATCACTTTTATACCATGCTGATGGGCAATTTCTGTGATCGCGGGAATGTCTTGGATTTCAAAAGTGTAAGAACCAGGAGTTTCGGTAAATATTATTTTGGTTTCGGGGCGGATGAGGTCGGCGATCCCAGCGCCAATCAGCGGATCGTAATAGGTTGTCTCAACGCCAAAGCGTTTCAGTGTGTTATTGCAGAAATTGCGCGTAGGTCCATAGACGCTGTCGACCATCAGCAAGTGATCGCCCGCTTGAAGATAAGCAATCAGCGCGGTGCTAACAGCTGCTAGCCCAGAGGAGACTGATACGGCCCGATAGCCGCCCTCTAAATCAGCCATCGCATCTTCAAGTGCAAATGTTGTTGGCGTGCCGTGGACACCGTAATAGGTCGTGTCGAACCTGGTCTTCTCCGCATCTTTCATCGCTTGAACAGATGGGAAAATCACTGTCGAGGCGCGATAGACCGGCGGGTTGACGACACCCTTTTGCGATTTTGGATCGGAGCCGGTATGAACAATACGCGTATCTGGTCGTTTAGATTTACTCATCCGGAATTCTCAAACGTCAATTGGCGTATCGTCGCGGCCACCCCATTCGGTCCAGGAGCCATCGTAAATGGCAGCCCGGGTATGGCCGAGCAAATAGAGCGCTAATACAAGCGGTGCCGCAGTAACGCCTGATCCACAACTGGAAACGAGCGGCTTTTCGGGATCAATGCCCGCCTCTTCTATCGCCGCCTTTAATTCATCAGCAGATCGCATGACGAGGAAATTCTCTGTATCGACTAATTTCTGGAAAGGCAGGCTGATGGCGCCGGGGATGTGGCCCGAGCGTATGCCGGCGCGTGGCTCCGGCTCGGTGCCGTTGTAGCGGCCCGTAGAGCGCGCATCTACCGCTTGATCAGCGCCGCTATCAATGTTGCTCAGCATTTGATCTAAGCTCCGAACCAAAGTCGGATCAAATTTTGCGAAAAAATGTTTTTCAGTGACCAGCGTTTCACCGCTTTCCGTTGGCCGGTCTTCGTTTTGCCATTTTGGCAGGCCGCCGCTTAAAACAGACACTCGGTCATGTCCGAAGATACGAAACGTCCACCAGGCGCGCATCGCAGCCATAGGCCCGCCATTGGTATCGTAGCAGATGATGTGTTGCTCACTGCCGATCCCAAGCTTACGCATCCGGCTGGAAAATTTCTCAGGACTTGGCAGCATATGCGGCAAATCGGTGTCGTCATCGGCAATGTCGTTGATGTCGAAAAATACTGCGCCCGGAATGTGAGTGGCGCCAAATTCAGCTTGCGGATTTCTCTGAGCTGCGGGGAGGTGGAAGCTCGCATCGATAATTGAGATATCAGAAGCGCCTAAATTATCGGCCAACCAATCTGTGGTTACCAGCGCCTCAGGGTGAACATAATCCATTTCTAATCAATCGATTTTACGCGAGCCAGTCAGGATAGGGCAGACCTTTTTCCTTCAAGAACGCTGGGTTGAACAATTTGCTTTGATAGCGGGTGCCGTAGTCGCAGAGCAAGGTAACAATCGTGTGGCCCGGCCCAAGCTCTTTCGCCATACGCATAGCACCGGCAATGTTGATACCGCTGGAGGAGCCGACGCACAGCCCCTCATATTTGAGAATATCAAAAACGATGGGGAGCGCTTCTTCATCGGTGATTTGATAGGCACCATCAATTGGAGCGCCTTTCAAATTTTCGGTTTCACGACCTTGGCCAATACCTTCGGTGATCGAGGTGCCTTCCGCTTTTAGCTCGCCATTTTCATAGAATTCATAGAGCGCTGAACCCATCGGGTCAGCGAGCTTTATCATAATGTCTTTGTTGCGTTCTTTGAGCGCCATGCCAACGCCTGCCAGCGTTCCGCCGGTACCCACAGAACAGGTAAAGCCATCGATTTTACCATCCAATTGGTCCCATATTTCAGGGCCAGTGCCGAAATAATGAGCATCTCGATTGGCCGTGTTATCAAACTGGTTGGCCCAGACCGCGCCATGCGGATGCGTCTCAGCCATCTCCTTTGCAATCCGTTCAGAGACGTGAACATAGTTCTCTGGATTGCTATAGGGGACGGCAGGTACTTCCCGAAGATCGGCGCCGGCAAGCCGGAGCATATCTTTTTTCTCTTCGGTTTGAGTGTCAGGGATGACAATAATGGTGCGATAGCTGCTGGCACAGCCAACGAGGGCCAAGCCAATGCCAGTGTTTCCCGCAGTGCCTTCAACGATAATACCCCCCGGTTTGAGCAACCCTTTTTCTTCGGCATCCTTGACGATGTAGAGCGCTGCGCGATCTTTTACCGAGCCGCCTGGATTGAGAAATTCACATTTCGCGTAAATATCGCAGCCGGTATTCTCTGAGGCTTCTTTGAGTTTGATAAGAGGCGTGTTGCCAACGGCATCTCTAAATCCTTCACGGATGTCCATAATGTCTCACTTCTAAATTTTATGTGGGTTCCCTAACTTTCCGGCAGACTAGCCGGGGCGGGCAGGGTGATCAAGGTTCCGCCTTCGCTCACTCGATAATTTTTTCGGTCTAGGGTCACGTTTCGTTGACCACCTCAGAATGGTTCCAGGCCAATTGCCATTTTTCGCGCAGCATGTCGTGGTGAAGTTTCAACCATTGAATGGCAATAATTGTCATGCCGTTGCCAATTTCACCGCGATCCAACATGGCGAAGGATTCTTCAGCGGATACGACAAAAACGCGCATGTATTCGCCCTCCTCGGCGAGACCGAAGACGCCGCCGACACCCTCGCTATCAACGCAGCCACAAAAAAGCTCGATTGTCTCAGAAGTGCATCCGGGGCTAGTCAAATAACGGTGGATGGGAACCATTTCGGAAACGCTTACGCCGGTCTCTTCCTCGGTTTCACGGTGCGCGGTTTCCTCAGCAACGTGGCCCGGCTCGATCATGCCGGCAACACATTCAATCTGCCAAGGCGATTCGTTTGCTGCAGTGTAGCCGCCAATTCGAAATTGTTCGAGCAAGACAACTTCGTCTCGTTCTGGATCGTAGGGAAGCAATCCAACGGCATTGCCGCGCTCCAAAACTTCTCGGGAAAGCTCCACACTCCAACCTTGGTCAAAGACCTTGTGTTTGAGTTTATAGTGATCCAATCGCATATAACCGCGATACGGTGTCGTGCGTTCGATGACATGGACTTCAGCTTCGCTCATGATGCCTCCTATATTCGAGGATAAGTCATGGCAGGTTCAAACCGAAATTGCCAGCGAGAGAATAAGGATTAAAGTCCATATAGAAATTGAGGAATACAGAGCCGGAGAACTCAGATATGAATGGCCCATGTTTGGTTTCAATACATATTTTAGGTAGAAATAATGGATATTAACGTTCAACAATTGGCAGACATGCGCTCCAATAATGAACTCCATACATTGCTGGATATTCGCGAAGTTCATGAGGTGGCAATCTGTTCGATTGAGGGCAGTCTGGATATTCCAATGAACACAATTCCCGAAAATCTCGATAAACTTCCAAAAGAGGAGCCTTTGGTCGTGATGTGTCATCTCGGCGGACGGTCAGCGCAGGTTGCCCATTGGCTGAGCCAAAACGGCTATGAAAATGTAATTAACCTAGAAGGTGGTATCGCCGCCTGGGCACAAATAATTGATACAGAAATGGTACAATATTAGCTAGACTAACCCCCCCCTTTTGTGATTTGAGGAGCGGCCATTTTGGATGACAGTTCTCCAACTAGGATAGATGTTGAAGATACCGTTGACTGGCTTGTCGACGGTGTACGGAGTGTAAAAGTATCGGAGGATATTTTACGCGAGCTATGCGCGCGCCTCACCAAAGCCGGTTTGCCGCTATACTGCGTTGCCGTGTTTGTCACGACACTGCATCCCAACGTCGCTGGCCGGGGGTTCTTTTGGCGCGAAGACCGGGAAGAAGTCGAAGTCGCAGAAGCTTCCTACGAAGTTCTCAATTCAGAGTAGTATTTTCATAATCCGATTTATGCCGTCTACAAAGAAGGCAAAGAAATTCGCCGTAGAATTTGCGATCCGGACTGCCCCAATGACTATTTGATTTTGGACGAATTGCGCGGCGAAGGTGTGACCGATTATATCGCTATGGTGCTTGATTTTACCAATGGTGAATTTCATGTGGCGAGCTATACGACCCGGCAGAAAGACGGATTCACCGACGCAGAAATCGCGGCTCTAGAGCGTGTTAGACCGGCCCTCACGCGTGTCGCTGAGATTTATGCGCTTAAGAGAACAGCAGTGAATTTGCTTGATGCTTACACCCATTGCTCGCCAGCGATGATCATTATGCCGGCGACGCCAGGGCCTGCAATCCGCGCCATTTGAAATCCGCTTGATGTCCAGGCAACTGCGTTGGCGAAATGCTCTTTAGGGACAAGAAGGGGCACAATTGCGCTTTGGGCGGGTGACTGAAAGGCCCGTGCAATGCCTAAAAAGATCAAGATAGTGAAGATTGTCGGGAAATCAGCATTGCCAGTGATCGTCATAACGAAGAATGCGATGGCGCAAAGGGTTTGAATGCTGACGCAAACCGACATGATGCGTTTGCGCTGAAAGCGATCTGCTACGGTGCCGGAGACCAGGAACAACAGAAAGAAGGGAGCAAATTGGGCGAGGCCGACCAGCCCTAAATCGAGCGGCTTTCCCGTGAGTTGATAAACCTGCCAGCTGATCGCGGTGATCTGCATGTCGATGGCAAACACCCCCAACACGCGCGCCAGCCAAAACCGCCGGTAATCTTTGTGTTGAAAGGCGACGCGGCCCGATCTGGTTTTAAATGTTGCTTCTGAAGTTGGTTGTTCAGGTGACGGGCTGTCGCTCAATGCATTTCTCTAAAAGGGTTTGTTTTTTATGACGGCGGAGTCTGCTCTTTTCCTTCTGAATGTCTAGCGTTAATGAAAGTCCCTGGAACCTGGCGTAAGCTTTTTGGCTTCATTTTGTGGTTTAACTTTAGGCGAAGAGGGGGTGTCGCGGGTTCCCGTATCTCCGCTGTTTAAATAGCCCAGCCGATAGGAAAAATCATAAAGCTTTTCAGCAACCACGTGGGTGACAATACCTTCGCGTTGGAGTTTGCCTTCGACACCAAGCAAATAAGAGCCGATCACGGTGCGGCGATAGCGCTCCATCTTGTGCGGCCAGACAATCAGATTGGCAATGCCGGTTTCATCTTCGATGGTGATGAATATAACGCCCTTGGCACTGCCGGGGCGCTGGCGGATCAGCACAACACCGGCCAAGCGCACCATGGTTTCTGGTTCTGCGGTTGCAAGCTCGGCGCAGGTGATGATCTTCTGAGGCTGAAAACCCTCTCGCAACAGTTCCATCGGATGGGCCTTCAGGGACAGACGCAGCGCTTTGTAATCGGCAGCGACATTCTCGCCCAAGCTCATATTGGGCAGTTTGACCGAAGGCTCGCGGCGAAAACGATGTTCCGGCAGATGAGCAAACAGGGGCAGGGGCTTGGCATCGTTCAAGCCCTTCACGCCCCACATGGCTTGGCGGCGGTCAAGACCCAGCGACTGAAAACAGTCTGCATCGGCAAGCTTTTCAAGGGCGCTGGTTTTAAGGCCGGCGCGTTCTTTGAGCATTGGTATTTGCCAATAACCATCTTCTTTAGCCGAAACCAAATCATCTGCGGCATCTTGTTTGAGACCCTTGATCTGGCGAAAGCCCAGCCGTAGCGCGGTCTTTTGATCGTTGGTGTAGCGCCATTTATTGGACCCCCCACCCCGGGAATCAAGTGTGGCCTCCCCCTCAAGGGGGGAGGAGGTTATAGACGGAGCTGTCATCATTTCCCCTTCCCCCCTTGAGGGGGAAGGTTGGGATGGGGGGGATTCCAGTGTCTCCAAAGTACAATCCCACTCACTATCGTTCACATCGATGGGACGGACTTCAACGCCGTGGTCCTGGGCGTCTCGGACAATTTGGGCCGGTTTATAGAAACCCATCGGCTGACTGTTGAGCAGCGCTGCTGCAAAGGCCGTCGGGTAATGACATTTGAGCCAGGAGGAGACATAGACCAGCAGCGCGAAGCTGGCAGCGTGAGATTCCGGGAAGCCATACTCGCCAAAGCCTTCGATTTGCTTGAAACAACGCTCGGCAAAATCTTGCTCATAGCCGCGCTCGACCATGCCCGCGACCATGCGTTCATGGTAGAGCGGAATATTGCCGGTATGACGGAAGGTTGCCATCGCGCGCCTGAGCCCATCGGCTTCGCTTGGCGTGAAGCCCGCAGCGACAATGGCGATCTGCATCGCTTGCTCTTGAAACAACGGCACGCCTTTGGTTTTTTCCAGCACGCGGCGGAGATCTTCGGAGGGATATTCAACCTCTTCTTTGCCGCTCCGCCGCCGCAAATAAGGGTGCACCATATCGCCCTGGATCGGGCCGGGGCGGACAATGGCGACTTGGATAACGAGATCATAAAAACAGCGGGGCTTGAGCCGCGGCAGCATGTTCATCTGGGCGCGGCTTTCGACCTGGAACACACCAACCGAGTCGCCCAGGCACAGCATGTCATAGGTATCGCTGTCACCTGAAGGGATGTTAGCCAGGGTGAGCTTGATCGCATGATGACGCTCGATGAAATCAAAGGCTTTGCGGATACAGGTCAGCATACCGAGCGCCAGCACATCGATCTTTAAGATACCTAAGGCATCAAGATCGTTTTTATCCCATTCAATGACCGTGCGGTTATCCATCGCTGCATTTTCAATCGGCACCACGGCATCCAGTGGGCCTTTAGTGATCACAAAGCCGCCGCTATGCTGGCTCAGATGGCGTGGAAATCCGGCAATTTGTTGTGAGAGATTTAAGACCATGCGTAGCGTTGGATCTTTAGGATCGAGGCCGTTCTCACGGATGCGCTCGGCATCGGGCCGCTCGCGGCTGGGGCTGCCCCAGGAAGAACCTGAAAGCGCTTGAATGGAATCCTCGGAAAGTCCCATGACCTTGCCAATTTCACGGAATGCACTGCGCGACCGGTAGGTGATATGGGTTGCCGTAATACCGGCCCGGTTGCGGCCATATTTCTCATAGATATACTGATAAACCTCTTCCCGGCGCTCATGCTCGAAATCAACGTCGATATCCGGCGGTTCGTCCCGTTCCGCGCTGACAAATCGTTCGAACAACACATCAATGCGGGTTGGGTCGACCGAGGTGATGCCGAGCACGTAGCAGACCGCCGAGTTCGCTGCTGATCCTCGACCCTGACACAGAATATCTCTGGACCGGGCAAAACGAACGATATCATGGACAGTCAGAAAGTAGGGCGCATAGCCAAGCTCGCCAATGAGCGAGAGTTCATGCTCGATTTGCGCACGCACTTTGAGCGGCACACCATCGGGATAACGCTCATTCATACCGAGCCGGGTTTGGTGGTCGAGTTCCTCTTGAGGTGTGCGGCCGGCGCTGGTTGGATCAATGGGATATTCGTAACGCAACTCGTCTAGATTGAACTGGCATTTTTGGGCAATCTTCTGGGTATTGGCAATCGCTTCGGGGTAGTCCGCAAAAAGCCGGACCATTTCCTCTGGCGGCTTTAAATGGCGCTCGGCATTGCCGTGCAGAAGGAAACCCGCATTATGGATCGTGCAATGCTCGCGGATGCAGGTGAGGACGTCCTGCAATACCCGGCGTTCGGGCAGATGAGCATGCACATCGTTGACCGCGACGAGCGGGATAAAGAGGCCTTTGGCGATCCTGGAAAGAGCCGCAATACGCTGATAGTCATTGCCGTAATAGTTATGTTTTACAGCTAGATATAGATTTTTCTTAAATATATTTCTAAGCTGGGAAAGATGGTTAATATAGGTCTGATCTGGCGTTTCTTCGGGCGGTATCGCGATGATCACCTGGCCTTTGCCCTGCTTAAAGATTTCGCCTTCCAACAGGTCTTCCAAAAACAAATGGCAGGAGCCTTTTTCGGCCCGTCGTTTGCCCAATGTGAGGAGTTGCGACAGGCGGCCATAGGCGTCGCGGTTGGTCGGAAAACACAGCAAACTTGAAGCATCTTCAAGATCAAGCCGGGTGCCGACGATCAGCTGGGTGCCGTGTTGTTTCGCCGCCACATGCGCGCGCACCACACCAGCCAAGCTATTACGATCGGTAATTGCAATCGCCGTATGCCCGAGAGCCGCCGCCTGCAATACCAATTCATCCGGATGCGATGCACCTCGTAAAAAGCTGTAATTGCTAGTGACCTGAAGTTCAGCGTAAGAACTCACGCGAAAAAGCCATGCAGGTACCAGCCGGGCGGCTTATCCGGGCGATAGAGGCCCTCGCGGTAGACCCAGTAGCGGTTGCCGTCCTGGTCTTCGAGGCGGTAATAGTCCCGGGTTTCCCGGGTTAGCGAGCGTGATCGGGTTTGCAGCTGTGTTGGCCGCCACCATTCCGGCGAAATGCGCTCAGGTCCTTCGGCGCGGGCTACTTTGTGCTGTCGTTTGCGCCACAGGAACATGACCGGCGGGCCGTCCGGGACAGGGGCCATGACATCGATGGGCATCGGCTGAACCAACAGCTGGATCGGGCGGGGTGGCCTTTGAAGGGGACCTTGCCAGTTGTTTTCCTGCACTCTCGCTTTAAGAGCGGGGATGGTTTCGCTGGCGCGTTCCGGCAGATGGCTTTCAACCGGCTGCAGGCGCACAACATTGCGCATACCTAGCCGCCCGGACAATCGATCGACCAGCTTGGCGGCGTTTTCATTCGCCTGATGGGCGGTTTTACCCGCTATATCGATCTGGCGGGCGGCAAGGGCGTTGGTCTCAAGTGCTGCCAGGACAATCACTTCGATGCCAAAGCCGGGATCGAGGGTATCCAGATCATCCCGGAACAAACGCGCCAGATGATCCGGATCGCGGGACGCCTGAGAGGTGCCGATCACGAGGCTGTCGCGGCTGTTATCGACGCGGAAAACGATGAGTTCCAAGCGCCTTGCACCAAGAGTGGCTTGCTCAAGATCATCACACAACTGGGCCAGCAACTTATCGAGCGCGAGGCTGATGTCTTCGGTGCGGCCAATCGGTTCGGTAAAGGCAAGACGGCTGTAATGACTGGGCCGCGGGCGGCGCGGCGAGATCGGCTCCTCAATCCGGCCCAGCAATTGATCCAGACGGCGCAGCGTTTGTCCGCCAAAGCGCGACGCCAGTGGTGCCCGCGGCATCTCGTAAAGATCGCCAATTTGACGCAAGCCGAGACCGTCCAACCCCTCTAACGTCGCCGGATCAAGCCGCAAGCTCGCGATAGGATAACCTGCAAGGCTTTGGCGCTGGGTTTTGGGCTGGATGATACTGAAAGAGGTGTCACTAAATCTGGCTGCAGCCCAGGCAGCGCCGGGCGTATCGGCAAGGCCAATGCGGGGAAGATAGCCTGCTTGAAGGCAGCGATCTCTAATATCTTTTAGGAGCGCGCGTTCGCCGGAAAAGAGGTGCGCACACCCCGTGACATCAAGCCAGAGGCCGGCGCTGCCGCTCATATCTGTCAGCAGGCCACCGCCCAATGGGTCAATCGCCGTCCAGGGGGTGTAGCGCTCACAGGCTTGGGCGAGCTTATCAAGCGCTTTTAAATCAGCCGCCGGGTCAGCCTGTTTGGCGATGAGGTCCGGGAACAGTGCCCGCGCATCGGCGAGAGAGTGGCCGGGCTTGATCCCTGCTGCATCCGCCGCCTGATTGGCCGCCGCAATCCGTTGTCCCCCATGTTGTGCTGTGAGTGTGACTAAAGGCAGGGGGCGGGGATTGTTAGCCGGCTTGTTGCCTCCGGTTCCGACCTTCTGTGCTTTGGTGCGGCTGAGCCGATCCGTTGCAAAGGTCGGTAACCACAGAGAGATCACCCGTTTCATGACACCATTCCACCTGCCAGAAATTCACCTTTCCGGCTATTCTTTGTTTATTGTTCTGCTTTTGCAGATTAAGCGCGCTGTAGCGATAGCGCTGTAGTTCCAAATTCCATTTCGGCGCACCGAGACCGAGGCCACTGGCCGGTGTAATGCTGGGCGCCGCTGTGACATGCCAGCGGGTCAGCGCGGCACTGGTTGGCATCACATTTTGTTGGTTCTTATTGGGGCTTTGAGGGCGCAGCAGGAGCCCCGGCACACCGTTCTCTTCGGCGGCGAGTTGCAAACGCCGCCCGGCAATCGGTGGGATTTTATAGGGTTTGCCGACAACAGCGGCGATCCCGGAGCTGCGGAGCCCTTCTTCCATTGCCCACAGGATATCGGTATCGCTTTTGCCCTCGACCAGGATCAGCCGGTCGGGATCAATGCCAAATTCCGCCAAACCATGGCCACAGAGATCACGGCCATGCTGACACCAGAGGATCGGCGCCTCAGACTCTGCCACCAATTTATGGATCAGCGCCGCGGCAAAGCCAATCGCCGCCGTATCACCA
>CAJXJM010000005.1 GCA_913054205.1 uncultured Rhodospirillaceae bacterium | reverse complement strand
TGGTTCTACCTTTCAAACGGTTGAAGATGTTGATCAGGCCGGTGTGCGCATCGCTGTATCGGGGACAAGCGCCTATGATCTATATCTCACGCGGACATTGCAACATGCTGAGCTCCACCGCGCCGAAGGCTTGCCCGCAGCGGTCGATCTGTTCGCTGGCGAAAATCTGGATGCATTGGCGGGACTTCGACCGGCATTGGACCAAAACATAGAAAAACTGCCGGGTACCCATATTCTTGGTGGCCGCTATATGAAGGTCGAGCAAGCCATTGGCACGCAATTAAAAAATACAGCTGCCGCCGTGTTTTTGCAGGAGTTTGTGACTGGCTCAATAGCAAACGGACTGATTGATAAATTGATCAACCGCTATGGCGTGAACGGCAAGCTTCAAGTTGCGTCGTAACATTTTTTCTAAATTGGCAAGCGCACAATTAGAAATCAATTTTGCCAATAATTGCTCTCAACTTCTAGCCGGAGGAGTGACGTAAATGGAAAACCACTCGTATTGATATGAAGTCAAAACGTCTGGTTAATACCCGAAAGCGGACACTATCCGGGAGATGCAAAAGAGTCTGCTTTTGACTGCCACCAAAAGCGGACATTGGTTCATTTTAGAAAACCTGGCAATTATTAGAGATAATGCCGAATTTTGTGACGGTAATCCATTATAGTATTCGAATCAAAGGCTTGTGATCATTTTCGAAATATTGCTTCGATTATGAAGCGATGTCATTGTTAAACAGCAAACGATGACTACATTGACGCGCGGTCAGGTGCGCCATCAAGTTGTAAGGAGATAATTGTGTCGGAGAAACTTCAATGCCATGCAGTGTAAATATCGAATATACTATAGTCTCAAATAAACAGATAGCATCGATAATGATTCAGGGTCTTTTTGAGCGCTCTACAATTGGGGAGATTTCCGAAATAATCAAAAGCACTATTCCTTTCGATTTTGAAGGTAATGTGATTTTAGACATTTCCGAAACAGACGACAGAATAACGGACGATGATGTTCCGCTTGTGGCGGAGAAATTGTTTTTAGGTGCCTCAAGATATTTTTTTCGCCGACCGTTCGCAATAGTTGATGGAGGAAAGCCTTCTCTTCGCTCGAAGAATATTATCCGAACTGTTTTGGATCGAGAAGGCTTAACAGGTAAGAAATTTGACTCTCAATCTGAGGCCATAAACTGGTTAAAAACCGTAGACTGAGTTTTAGAGAAAAAATGTACCGTGCACATCAAATGTTTCGGACGTAGTAGTGTATTTTAGAAAATCACGGCTTAACTGTTTGGAGAAAATATTATGAATGAATTGACGACAGATGTAAGTTGGACGGGGGTCATTGTTGGTGCCGTCGTTTCCTTCCTTGTTGGATGGCTTTGGTTTTCGCCAAAACTTTTTGGAACGAAATGGGCTGAGGGTGTTGGCGTAGAGTTGGGAACAGCTGGCAACATGCCTGTTGGGGCCATGGTAGCGCAGTTCATAGGGTTGATGCTGATGAGCTGGTTTGTTGGTGTTACGGCGGTCTCAAACGCACTGCTTACAGTGATACTAGCGACTGTGGCATTTATCGTTCTGGCTTATTCAGGTGGAATGTTTGCACAAAAATCCGGATATGCTCGAAATGTGGAGGCCGGTTATTGGATCATTTGTTTGGTCATCATGATTGTATTTCAGGGCGTATTTTAACGCACGTTGGCTGCTATAATTTGAACCTTGGTTTCTACGATTGGCTAGACTTCAGTTCCGCCAACTGTCAGTTCATCCAACAGCATGGTCGGCTGGCCAACGCCGACCGGTACGCCCTGGCCGTCTTTCCCGCAGGTGCCGACACCTGGATCAAGAGCCATATCATTGCCGATCATTGAAACCGTTTTAAGCGCTTCCGGACCGCTGCCGATCAGCGTCGCGCCTTTAACAGCGGCGCCCAATTTGCCGTCTTCAATTTGATAGGCTTCGGTGCAGGTGAAGACAAATTTACCCGACGTAATATCAACTTGACCGCCACCGAAATTAACAGCGTAGAGACCTTTTTTAACGGATTTGATGATTTCTTCCGGATCATGCTCACCATTTTCCATGACCGTGTTGGTCATCCGCGGCATCGGGGCGTGGGCATAACTTTGACGCCGGCCATTGCCGGTGCTGGGCACGCCCATGAGATGGGCATTCATCCGGTCCTGCATGTAGCCGGTCAGGATGCCGTCTTCGATCAAAACGGTTCGCTGTGCAGGTGTGCCTTCGTCGTCAATGGAAAGTGATCCGCGGCGGTCTTCAATTGTGCCGTCATCGACAACAGTGACGCCGGGGGCGGCGACGCGTTGCCCCATCAGTTCTGAAAAAGCAGACGTTTTTTTACGGTTGAAGTCGCCTTCCAAACCGTGGCCGATGGCTTCGTGCAATAAAATAGCGGGCCAGCCAGGACCTAATACCACCGGCATTTCACCGGCTGGTGCAGCGACGCTTTCTAAATTAACCAGGGCTTGGCGAAGCGCTTCATCGACCGCGCCTTGCCAGGTGTCTGTCAGCAAATAGGTCTCATAGGTTTCCCGGCCACCCATGCCGTAGCTACCTGCCTCCATGCGTTCACCATCGCCGGCAACCACAGATACATTGAGCCGCACAAGAGGCCTAATATCAGCGGCTCGACTGCCATCACCGCGTACAATTTGAACGGCTTGCCATTCGCCGGAAAGCGACGCTGACACTTGCTTGATCCGATCATCAAGCCCACGCGCATAGGCATCAATATCAGACAGTACCTTAACTTTGGTTTCGAACGGCACCATGTTGAGCGGGTTGTCATCAATATAGAGGCTGCGATTTGTTGGCGAAGGTGCTGCTGCCATTGTGCCGCCATGACCGGCATGGATGGTTTTAACTGTGTCACTGGCGCGTTTGAGGGCATCTTCACTGAGCTCAGAAGCGTGGCTGTAGCCAGCTGTTTCACCCGCAATGGCGCGCAGGCCAAAACCTTGCATAGTGTCAAAACTAGCGTTCTTAAGCTGGCCGTCATCAAAGACAAAGCTTTCCGACTGATTGTATTCCAAGAACAGCTCACCATCATCGGCACCGTGAAGGGCGTCTTCGACAATGCCTTCAACACGTTTTTGATCCATGCCGGAACGATTATAGAAAATGTCGTCTGTGGTGGCGATATCAGTCATGGCAACTACCTTGGTTTTGAGGCTTTGAAATCCTGCTAAAGACATAGGTCAGATAGGGAGTTCAGGCAAGACAAAGGCACGTTACAATGACGTTAGACATCACTTGATCGTCCATAGGCACAGGCCTTTTTTTCTCCTAAAGACATAGGCCAGACGGCGAGATCAGGCAAGGGATTGCATATTACGATTAGGTAAATCGACAGTTATTCTCTTGACGGAACCTAAATCCTGAGTATTTTATCCCGACGTGGTGATTTGTACGACCGGCTTGCGGCCACGCTAAATAAACAGAGCTAAAAGGTCGGCGCGTTAGAAGCCCCGACCATATTTGGCCGGGGATTTTTTATCTCCGGCTGCCGAAAATAGGAGACTCAAAATGGCTGATGACAACGCAGCAGACAAAAAGTGGCGGCCCGCAACAAATTTAGTGCGCGGCGGCACAAATAGATCAAATTTTGCCGAGACAAGTGAAGGCATCTTCATGACGTCCGGTTATATCTACGACACGGCGGAACAGGCGCAACGTGCCTTTCAAGGGGAAGAAGATCGCTTTATCTATTCGCGTTTCTCAAACCCAACTGTCGGTATGTTTGAAGAGCGCATGGCTTTGCTCGAAGGGGCTGCATCCTGCCGGGCAACGGCGACAGGTATGGCAGCAGTGTATGCGTCGCTGGCGGCAAGTGTTTCGGCGGGTGATCGCTTGGTGTCCTCCAAGGCATTGTTTGGTAGTTGTGATTTTATCTGCCGGGATTTGTTGCCGAAATTTGGCGTTGAGAGCACTATGGTCGATGGCACCAATTTGGATGAATGGGAAGCAGCCCTCAGTAAGCCGACGGCGGCGGTCTTTATGGAGACGCCTTCAAATCCGCAAATGGATATCATTGATATACCGGCAGTATGTGAAATGGCACATAAAGCCGGCGCTCGGGTGGTGATAGATAATGTTTTTGCGACGCCAATATTGCAAAAATGTTTGGATCTCGGCGCTGATGTCGTTGTCTATTCCGCAACTAAACATATCGATGGTCAAGGCCGTGCCATGGGTGGTTGTGTGTTAACCGATGATGTTGAGTGGTCGGAGGGCGATCTCAAGCAATTCATGCGCCACACAGGTCCATCATTGAGCCCGTTCAATGCTTGGGTTCATTTAAAAGGTCTGGAAACATTGGAAATTCGTGTCGAACGCCATTGCAAATCGGCGCAAAAAGTTGCGGAATTTCTGGAAAGCCGTTCAGAAGTTTCGAGTGTTCTGTTCCCAGGGTTAAAAAGTCATCCGCAATATACTTTGGCACAGAAGCAAATGAGCGGTCCCGGCACCGTCGTGTGTTTTAATCTTGATGGCGACATGGCGCGGACCTTTAAGTTTATGAACGCCATGAACCTCATCGATATATCGAACAATCTTGGTGATGCCAAAAGTCTAATGACGCACCCTGCGACAACGACCCATCAGCGGCTCACGCCGGAAGGCCGCCTTGAAGTCGGTATTACTGATAATTTGGTTCGCTTGTCTGTTGGCCTCGAAGATGTCGATGATATCATTGAAGATTTGGACCAAGCGCTGAAGGCTTAATTTGCCCCCTCAGACGCCGGGCGCTTGGCTCCGCAAGCTTGGCTTGCGCCGCATTAGCCGGCGAGCCCCACGAAAATTCCTGGCGCATGTGTCCTCCCCCTTGAGGGGGGGGTAGAAGAGGGTGGTCTAACAATTTGAATTGAACCACAGAGAACACGAGAGAGCCAAAACATATGAGTACTAATCTTAATAAGCGCGCCCATGATGTAACCCAGGAAATATTTGATATTATGGGGGTGCGCCCCAGCGGAACCCAAGGCGACAAGGTTGCCCAGGCCATTGAGCAGGTGATCGTTAAAGCCTTGAAGAAAAGCGCCGAGCGCTCGACGGACGCAGTCACGGAAGTTTTTTCCCACGACCAAGACATGGCCCACAAAATTGCCGACAAAATTAGCGTCGCTAACAAGGTCCTGATCACCAATTTGTCCGCATTGCGATAGCGGCTAATGTCCGCTTGGGGTCAAAAGCAGACATTTCTCACCTGACCAAAAAGAGTCCGCTTTCGGGGGCAAAGCGGACATTTTTGGTCCATACCCAAACCACTGGATTTCCGTACAGCCGATCAATTCGACTTTTGGTGTTCTGGGCACCTTATATCGATTTATTTCTTCGTGAAGTTCGCAGTAAAAAAATCTTCTTTTACTGCTTCCAGGGAAGTCCGCGCATTTTCCAGCCGCCGATCGTCGCACGATGGTCGTTGCCATCTTTATCGCCTTCAAATCCTTCGAGAACATTATAGGCTTGGGAAAAGCCTGCGTTTGTAAGGGCGATAGAGGATGATATGGAACGAACACCCGAACGGCAAATCGATATGACTTTTGTGTGCTTATCCGCGCATATCGCTTCAACGCCAGAGACAAATTTTTCGTTTGGTGAATTGTCTGGAAAAAGAACCCACGAGATTGTTGATGGTTCTTTATTCAGGCTCGAGAGATCGACAATACCGACATAGTTCCACTCGGCATCGGTGCGCACATCCACCAAGATTGCGCTTTCTTCGTCCTTTAAAATTTCCCACGCCTCGATTGGTGTTAAATCGCCTGCATAGCCGACTACATCTTCATCTGCCACAATCTCTCTCCCATGGTGATCTGCTTTTTGTAGAATATTAATAATAAGGCAAGGTTATAGCGTCTAAAACCTAATTGTTCCACATTTTGGATTTCAGTGGATATTAGCTTTCAACATTCACAACAGCAGTGTAAAACCCGCTGCAACGCTTGAACGATTAGTGACCCGAAATGGTTGATCAAACTGAACCAACAATACCTCCCGAGATTTCTGTCGTTGTGCCCGTGCATAACGAGGTCGATAATATTGAGCCATTGATCAAGGAAATTCTGGCAGCGCTGCAGGGCTTAGGGGCATCTGAGATACTCTATGTCGACGATTGCAGCCGAGATGGCACACCGGAAAAGCTGGTTAATCTCAAACGCCAAATTGATGTGTTGCGCGTTCTCACCCATCAAAAACAATCCGGCCAAAGCGCGGCCATTCGATCCGGGATCAAAGCAGCGCGCGGAACTCTCATCATAACTTTGGATGGCGACGGTCAAAACGATCCAGCAGATATACCAAAATTGCTTAATGCCTATCGAGATCATGCACGTGCGAACGTCATGATATGTGGCCATCGCGCTAGGCGGCAGGATAGCTTGACCAAAAAGGTTTCATCCAAAATTGCCAATGGCATTCGCGCACGTTTGCTTGGCGATTCAACGCCGGATACAGGCTGCGGTCTCAAAGTCTTTAGGCGCGATGATTTTCTTGATCTTCCGAGCTTCGATCATATGCACCGGTTTTTACCTGCCTTGATGTTGCGAAATGGCGGCGAAGTGGTCTCGGTTGAAGTATCGCATCGACCGAGGGAGCGTGGTAAATCCAAATACGGCACTTTTGATCGTCTGTGGGTTGGTATAACCGATTTGGTCGGTGTGATGTGGTTGAAGCGGCGTAAAATTGATCCAAAGGTAGATGAAAATAAATGACTCCTAAGCTGATTATACGCGGCCTGGTGTTAATTGGTCTGCTTGTTGCGTTGGGTTTCTTGCTCAAATCGTCCGGGCTCGGCGAGAACATTGATAAAGATTGGATCGATGTGCATGTCCGTAACAACGGTTTTGAAGGGCGGTTATTGTTTGTCGGCGTTGCGGCGTTGCTGGCAGCGGCAGGTTTTCCGCGCCAAATTATATCCTTTCTTGCCGGATATGCTTTTGACTTAAATTTGGGTTTCGTCTTGGCGCTAATCGCTTGTGGCATCGGTTGCACAATTGCGTTCTTCTTTGCCCGGATCATTGGGCGTGACTGGGTAAAATCGAAATTTCCACGGCGCTTGGATAAAGCTGATCAGTTTTTTAGCGCCAACACATTCACAACGACCCTGTTGATCCGGTTTATGCCGGCGGGCAGCAATTTTGTAACCAACTTGGTGGCCGGAGTATCAGGCGCTAAGGCGCTGTCTTTTATAGCGGGCTCGACACTTGGCTATATTCCACAGACAGTGATTTTTGCCCTATTGGGCAGCGGCATTAATTTGGACCCTGGGTTTAGGATTACGCTTAGTGTTGTTCTGTTTATCAGTTCTATCGCGCTTGGCATTTTTCTTTATCGCAAATACAAACGCTCGGCAGTATTAAATGGTGATATTGATTAGACTAATGTATCTGCCATTCATGATCGACCAGCTTAAACTCACTTGGTTTGATTAGACTGGCGCTCATCACCTTTGCAGAATGCAATTTGCCTTCCAGGTTTTGTTCCCAATGTAATAGAAATTTTTGAATCGACGGGAAGGTTGGGGCGATATCCATGGTCTGCCAAATGAAAGTTTGGAGCAGACTCGGGTGATCCGGCATATGGTAAATCACTTCTGCTGTCGTCAGGCGATAGTCTTGCAATTGTTTTTTGAACTGAGTTTCAGATGAAATTACCGTCATAGTACCCTCATTAGTCATTCATATTCCGATTTAAAATCTTGAGCCAATTCGGAAAAATTAGCAAATGATTTCAATAAAAATTATTGTGATTCAAGGACTTAGCAGCCATCTACGTCGAGTGCTGCTAAAAATTTTCGATTTTTGACGCTATTTATTGACTTTTTTGGCACTTTTCTTGGCTTTCAGGCTTGACGTGGGCAATTTCCAGACTATTTTCCTGGCAGTCTCTGACCGAGAGTGCTAATTCCCGGTTTATGAGACCAGAATTTCAATAATTCGTAAATTTACAATATCAATTGGAGGAAACAATGGGTTTTAGACCGTTGCATGATCGCGTGCTTGTACGCCGCGTTGAAGAAGAAACAAAAACTGCTGGTGGCATTATCTTGCCTGACACAGCTCAAGAAAAACCATCTGAAGGTGAAATCGTCGCTGTCGGCGGTGGATTGCGTGGTGATGATGGTATTGTTACGCCTTTGGACGTTAAAGTTGGCGACCGGGTTTTATTCGGTAAGTTTGGTGGTACTGAAGTTAAAGTCGATGGCGATGATCTTATGATCCTGCGCGAATCCGACATTCTCGGTATCGTCGATAAACCAAAGAAAAAAGTTAAAAAGGCTGCTTAAGTAAGCGGGCCTTTTTTTATTGAATTAATTCGCAACCCTCTAGGAGACATATTGAGATGGCGAAAGAAGTAATATTTGATGCAGAAGCTCGGGCAAAGATGCTTGCGGGCGTGGATATTCTGGCCGATGCGGTCAAAGTGACGTTGGGTCCGAAGGGCCGGAACGTTGTATTGGATAAGAGTTTTGGCGCACCCAGGATCACCAAAGACGGTGTCACGGTTGCCAAAGAGATTGAGCTTGAAGACAAGTTTGAGAACATGGGCGCACAAATGGTGCGTGAAGTGGCCTCGAAAACCAATGATGTTGCCGGTGACGGCACGACGACGGCGACGATTTTGGCGCAAGCGATTGTGCGCGAAGGCTCGAAAGCGGTTGCTGCCGGCATGAACCCGATGGACCTCAAGCGCGGCGTTGATCTGGCGGTTACCACGGTTGTCGCTGATCTGGTGAAACGCTCGAAGCGGGTTAACACCAATGAAGAGATTGCCCAGGTTGGCACGATCTCCGCCAATGGCGACGAAGAGATCGGTGCGATGATTGCAGAAAGCATGGGTAAAGTCGGTAATGAAGGCGTGATCACGGTGGAAGAGTCAAAAAGCCTGGACTCAACGTTGGAAGTTGTTGAAGGCATGCAGTTTGACCGCGGTTATACTTCTCCGTACTTCGTCACCAATGCCGAGAAGATGACCTGCGATATGGAAAACCCCTATATCCTGATCAATGAAAGCAAGCTGACCAGCCTGCAGCCAATTCTGCCGATTTTGGAAGCGGTTGTTCAGTCGGGTCGCCCGCTATTGATCCTTGCTGAAGACATCGAAGGCGAAGCTTTAGCAACTTTGGTTGTTAACAAGCTGCGCGGTGGTCTTAAGATTGCTGCTGTGAAAGCCCCTGGTTTTGGCGATCGCCGCAAAGCGATGCTCGAAGATATCGCTATTTTGACCGGTGGTCAGGTGATCAGTGAGGATCTCGGCATCAAACTTGAGAACGTGACGCTTGATATGATGGGCTCTGCAAAACGCGTGACCATCACCAAAGAAGAAACCACGATCGTTGAAGGCTCCGGCAAGAAAAAAGACATCGAAGGCCGTTGCAGTCAGATCCGCGCTCAGATTGATGAGACGTCTTCTGACTATGACCGTGAGAAGTTGCAGGAACGCCTGGCTAAATTGGCCGGCGGTGTTGCGGTGCTCAATATTGGCGGTGCCACGGAAGTTGAAGTGAGAGAACGCAAAGACCGGGTTGATGATGCGTTGAACTCAACTCGGGCAGCTGTTGAAGAAGGCATTGTCCCGGGCGGCGGTGTGGCTCTTCTCCGCGCCATCAAAGCGCTTGATAAGCTCAACCCTGACAATGACGACCAGAAAGTCGGCGTTAACATTGTGAAACGTGCGCTTGAAGCGCCGGTTCGCCAAATTGCAGAGAACGCGGGTGTTGACGGTGCGGTTGTTGCCGGCAAATTGCTCGAAAGCAAAGACGCCAACCATGGCTATGATGCGCAGAACGGCAAATACACCGACATGGTGAAAGCCGGTATCGTTGATCCGACTAAAGTTGTGCGTGCAGCACTTCAAGATGCGGCGTCAATCGCCGGTCTGTTGATCACCACTGAAGCGATGGTGGCGGACAAACCTGCACCGGCAGGCGCCGCTGGCGCGCCAGCAATGCCTGACATGGGCGGCATGGGCGGTATGGGCGGCATGATGTAAGCTGCTTACCATTTGGGCTCAATAAAGATGGGAGCCGTGATGCCAATTCTTGACAGACCGGCTCCCTCTCTTTATCGCTCACGACCAATACACAAGAATTTGTCTTTAGATAGATTGCAAAAAAACGTGGCTTGAGACTATATGCAGGACACAAAATAAGATGGGGAAGTTTCTAGAATGACTGCTGGAGATACCATGATTTCGATCAAAGGGCTGACTAAGGATTTTGGTCCGCTTCGTGCTGTCGATAATATTTCTTTTGATGTAAAAAAAGGCGAAGTGCTGGGTTTTTTAGGCCCGAACGGTGCCGGCAAGTCCACAACCATGAAAATGGTGACAGGGTATTTGCCGATCACTGCTGGACACGCCTCGGTTTGTGGGCTTGATGTTGAAATTCACCCCATCGAAACAAAATCTAAAATAGGATATTTGCCGGAAGGTGCACCGCTTTATGGCGACATGACAGCGACCGGGTTTCTAAATTTCATCGCAGAAATTCGCGGGTTTTCTGGAGACCAAAAGATTAAGCATGTTAATCACGCGATCGAAAAACTGCAGTTGGAAACCGTAATGAACAGGCCAATCGATACGTTGTCCAAAGGCTTTAAACGCCGTGTTGGATTTGCTCAAGCGATTTTACATGATCCGGAGGTTTTGATCCTCGATGAGCCGACCGATGGGCTTGATCCAAATCAGAAACATCAGGTACGTGAACTCATCAAAGAAATGTCGGCTGAAAAAGCAATTATCATATCTACGCATATTCTTGAGGAAGTTGAGGCAGTTTGCACACGCGCCGTGATTATCGCGGAAGGCAAAATCGTGTTTGATGGTACGCCAACTGAATTGAGAGCGCAGTCGCCGAACGATCATATTGATGAAGTGTTCCGCAAGCTCACGCTCGCAAGTTAAAAATTTAAGTAAAAGGGAGACCACCGGACAATGAACAATTGTTGGGTCATAATTAAAAGAGAGTTGGGCGCGTATTTTTCGACGCCCCTCGCTTACGTCTTTATTGTTATATTTCTAGCACTCAGCGGTGCACTTACATTTTTCATGGGTGCTTTTTTCGAACGTGGTCAGGCAGATCTAAATTCATTCTTCAGTTTTCATCCATGGCTTTACCTCTTTTTGATACCCGCCGTTTCAATGCGGCTTTGGGCGGAAGAGCGCAAGACTGGAACAATTGAGCTATTGCTGACCCTACCAACGCCGACATGGGTGATCGTTATTGGCAAATTTATCGCCGCCTGGGCTTTTATCGGTATCGCTTTGGTGCTGACATTTCCACTGTGGATCACGGTCAATTTCTTGGGCACGCCGGACAATGGGGTGATTATTGCGAGCTATCTTGGCAGTCTGATCATGGCGGGTGGATATCTCGCAATCGGTTCGTGTCTCTCAGCCGTTACCAAAAATCAGGTGATTGCCTTTATCCTGACTGCCGTTGTTTGTTTTTTGTTCTTAATGAGCGGGGTTGAGCTTGTTCAATCCTTCTTCCAAGGCTGGGCGCCAAGCTTTGTTTTAGAAGCCTTGGCCTCAATGAGTTTCCTAACACATTTCAACACCATCGTTCGTGGCGTGATTGATCTAAGAGACGTTGTGTTCTTTGGATCGATTATTGGCGTTTTTCTTTATATCAACGCCGCCATAATTGATTTAACCAGAGGATCGTGAGAGAGCCATGCAAGCATTAGAAAACATGGATCGTAAAAAGCTGACGATTGCCGGAATGGTTGTCGCGGCGATTTTCCTATTTTTTGTAAATATCTGGTCGTCGCTTGAACTGAGAACAGCGCAGCTGGATTTAACCGAAAACAAATTGTTTACCCTGTCTGAAGGAACCAAAGAGATCATCAAAACCATTGATGAGCCGATCACGTTCCGCCTCTATTACTCACCAACCTTTGGTGAGATCAGCCCGCCGCATGGCAATTATTTCAAACGTGTGCGTGAGCTGCTCGAGCATTTTACCGAAATATCGGACGGTAAGATCGAATTGAAGATCATTAACCCGGTTTCTTTCTCGGTTGAGGAAGATGAAGCCGTGAAGTTCGGCATCCAAGGCGTGCCGCTCGATCAATCGGGTGAGCTTGGCTATTTCGGCATGGCCGCGGTGAACAGTACGGATGACAGAAAAACCATTGCGTTCTTCAATCCACAGCGTGAGCAGTTCCTCGAATATGACCTCACGCGCCTGGTCTTCGAATTGGCACAGCCCAAAAAGAAAAAAGTGGGTTTGGTGACGTCCCTGTTGATCGAAGCCGATCCGTTGCTGCAATACAAGCCGTGGCCGATCATGGATCAGGTCACACAATTCTTTGACGTTAAGACTATTGAGAGTGACGCCAAGGTTATTGATGCTGATATTGATGTTTTGCTGTTAATTCATCCTAAAATTATAAATGAAAGCCTCACTTACGCTATTGATCAATTCGTCATGCGCGGCGGTCGTCTGTTGGTCTTCATCGATCCGCAAAATGAAACAGCCCGAATGACACCACAATCGCCGCCCGGTGCAGGTTCGTCTGAAATCAAAAAATTGTTTGATACCTGGGGTATCGATTTCGATGAGGACAAATTCGTCGGTGATCGCACACGCGCCATTCGCGTTCAGGCTCAAGTCAAAGGCCGGGATGTCATCGCGGATTATCTCTCTTGGGGTATCTACGACAAACGCGCTTTAAATGACGAAGACGTCGTTACTGGTCAATTGTCGGCTATTTCTCTTGCGAGTGCCGGCACATTGGCGCTTAAAAAAGGCTCGACGCTGAAAATGCTGCCGATGTTGCAGACCAGCAAAATAGCGCAGCGCATGGATGCCAAACTTGTGCGCGGCGAAATTAATCCGGAGGCCATTCTCAAGCAGTTTAAATCTGAAAATAAGAGCTTCACCATTGCAGCGCGGTTCAGTGGCCCAGTTAAATCAGCCTATCCTGATGGTCCGCCGAAACCAGAAAAAGACGCCAAAAAGGATGACGCTAAAAAACCCGTTAAACTTCCGGCTCACCTCAATTCCTCCAAAGTTGATCTCAATATGATTGTGATGGCGGATACCGATTTGCTGACGTCGCGTTTCTGGCTCCAGCAGCAGGAATTTTTTGGCAAGAAAATTTCCTCGCCGGTTTCCAACAATGCTGATTTCCTGGTGAACTCGCTGGAAAACCTTGGCGGCAGTCAGGCACTGATTTCCTTGAGGAGCCGAGGGCTTTCGATCCGTCCATTCCACACCATTCAAGATTTGAAAAACTCCGCTGAAGACAAGTACCGCAAAACAGAGCAACAGCTTACCGGCAAGTTGAAAGAACTTCAGGACAAGTTGCAGGGCCTGAACACGAAGGGCAAAGGCAAAGGCAAAGTTATTTTGACCTCCGCTCAGCAAAAAGCCTTCGAACAGTTTCGCAGTGAAATGCTGACCGTTCGCAAGCAATTGCGGGATGTACAATTGTCGCTTCGCAGAGATATTGAGCAGCTCGGTACTAAGCTCAAAATTTTAAACATTTGGACCATGCCACTCGTCATCGCGGTCCTGGCAATTATCTTGGCCATTTTACGTCGCCGGCGCTACAGCCAGCAGATAGCCCAAGGTTAGATACGGAGAATAGAGAGTTATGAATCCCAAAACATTTATCGGATTTACGGTCATCACAGCAATTGTTGTAGCGGCCGCAAGTTTTTCCGTTGCATCTCGGTATTCCGTTCACAAAGTCGGATTAGAAGATAAGCCTGTGCTGCCAGGATTTGCGGAAAAGGCAAGTTCGGTAACCGAAATCATCGTACAGGATGCCAAAACCAAATTGACCGTTAAGCGCGTTGGCGACAAATGGGTGCTGGCTGATCGCCAAGGCTATACCGCCTCGAACGAGGTGTTGAGTGACCTTTTGCTAGGGTTGTCTGAGCTGCGCCTGCGGGAAGCTAAAACCAAAAAGCCGAAGCTCTATGAGCGTCTTCAAGTTGAAGATCTAAAAGGTGACAAGGCAAAATCTATCTTGCTGACGGTTAAAAGCAAAAGCGGCGAGTTGGCGAAATTAATCATTGGCAAAATAAATGCAGATGTAGCGGGCCCGTCAAATTCCGGCCGATATATTCGTATGCCCGGCGATGCGCAATCTTGGCTGGCTTCTGGCCGTCTCGATATTCCAGGCGCCATCAACAAATGGGTGGAACCTGAATTTTTGGACGTCGCCAGCAAGCGTATTACCAATGTTGTCGTCAGTCATCCCGACGGTCAGAAAATGATCGTCAGCCGTGTCGACAAAGAGAAATTTAAAATCGACAACATGCCTGCTGGCTGGAAAATCGAGTATCAATCGGACATCGACAATATGGGCGATGGCTTGGATAAGCTTGAACTCGAAGACGTAATGGCACGTGGTCAGATCAAATTCCCTGCGGATAAAACCATTAAGACTGAGATCAAAACCAATGATGGCTTGATCATGAATGTTAATATGGTGGATGTGGATGACGGTAATTTTTGGGCTGAACTAACCGCGCGCACTTCTGATACGGCAAGCGAGGCGATCAAAAAAGAAGCCGCGGCTATTAACGCCAAAGTTTCTAAATGGGTCTATCAATTGCCGGCGCATAAATACCGCTATATGAGCCGCAAACACTCAGATGTGCTCAAAGATCCGTCCAAAGATAAAGATAAAGATAAAGATAAAGATAAAGATAAAGATAAAGATAAAGATAAAAAGTAATGTAATAAGTGTACCTGGTACACTTTATGGAAGGCCGCTCTTGTAGCGGCCTTTTTTAATGAATTTTAAAGCCCAGCAACATCCACCAGCGTGGCACCCGCCTGTCGTAGATTTACGTGATTTTCTTCAACCGCTTTCTGCACATCCGGCGGGACCTGTAGTTCACGTGCAAACTTCGGCTGTTCTCGGAGCGGCCAGAACCATTTATTGACCGCGCTGTGCAGCTGCTCCAGAGGATAGCCACATCGAACCAGGCGGTTGATATATATTACCCACGTAACATCAAGCACCGAGATTTCGTCGCCAAGAAGATACGGATTGATTTGCAGGCGATCTTCCAATTCCTCGAGAGCTGCTTTGAAGCGTCCGGCGGAGACTCGGACGGCATCATCGGTAATGCCGGTTCTGGCAGCGGTCTCCCAAAACTTGAGCTCGACGTCTTTATGGGCATCGGGTTCGCCACCGACCGTGCCAGACCCACGATCTCGATAGTTTTGTAAGGTTTCTTTTGAGCGGGGCTCTTTGCCGCGCGGCTGGGTAAACCGGAAGGTAAGGGTGCGCAAATCTAGGTGAAGATCATCCTCATGGTGAAGCAGCTCGGCGATCTGGTCTTCCAGGCCGGCCGGCACGAGTTTTACGTCGGGAAAGCGTTCATCAAGCAACAATAGAATATCGTTGCTCTCGATGTGTACTTCACCATCATGGATGAGGGTTGGAACCAGCCCGCGCGGATTGATGCCGAGATAATAGTCAGTGTAATTGTCGCCGGCACTCAAATTTAGGTGATGGGACTCCCATTCGATGTTTTTAAGATTGAGACAAACGCGGGTCTTTTGCGAACACGATGAACTCATAAAATGGAATAAATGAAGTCCTTGCCAATCGAGAACCTCCTTGGTCAGGATATCACTTTCAATCAGTTGAACCATGTATGCTCCTCCAAAAGGTTCCTGGAACCTTTTTAGTATTAAATCACGCTTTTATCCCTGAGCGCAGCGCAGTCCTCAGGACTTAGGTCTAACAACTCCCCCAGCACTTCATCTGTGTGCTCGCCGAGCATCGGCGGTGTGCGACGGTAGCTGACGGGTGTGGCGGACATTTTAATTGGGCTGCCGATCATTTTAACCGGCTTATCGCCGGCGGCAGGGTGATTCATCTCGATTTCCATCTCGCGGGCCAGGACTTGGGGATTGGCAAACGCCTGATCAATGCGGTTGATCGGACCACTGGCGATTTTAATTTTATCGAGCCCGTCGAGCCAATAATCGGTCGGCTCTTGCTCGGTGACGGCGTTGAGAATCTCGGTAAGTTCATCGCGGTTGCGCACCCGCATGTCATTCGTCGTGAAACGCTCATCTGAGCTAAGTTCTGGGCGCTCGATAAACTCACAAAACCGCTCGAACTGGCTGTCATTGCCGACTGAGATTATGACATTGCCGTCAGATGTCGGGAAAACCTGATAAGGCACAATATTGGGATGCGCATTGCCAAGCAATCCTGGCACTTCGCCGGATGTCAGATAGTTGAGACCTTGGATTGAAAGCGTCGAGATCTGTGTATCAAGCAAGGAAATATCGATTTGCTGGCCCTCGCCGGTAATTTCCCGGTGGCGCAGCGCCGCATTGATCGAAATCGCAGCCCAGAGGCCGGCTGTGAGGTCGGCAATGGGGACGCCAACCCGTTGCGGCTCCCGGTCTTTTTCGCCGGTGATGCTCATCAGACCGCCCATGCCTTGCGCCATGAAGTCATACCCCGGCTGCGCCGCCATGGGACCGGTTTGGCCGAAACCTGTGATTGAGCAATAGACCAGACTCGGAAACTCGTCTTTAAGGTCATCGTAACTCAAGCCGTATTTGGCGAGGTTTCCGACTTTGAAGTTTTCAACCAAGATGTCGCATTTCGCGATCATTCGTCTCGCCAGCGCTTGGCCTTCTTCACTGGTCAGATTAAGTGTGATGGATCGTTTGTTGCGGTTGGCGGTGAGATAATAGCCTGATTCTGATGTCTCATTGCCGTCCGGGTCTTTGACAAAAGGCGGACCGAATTTGCGCGTATCATCGCCGAGCCCCGGGCGCTCCACTTTAATGACATCAGCACCGAGATCGCCGAGTATTTGGACGCAGCTTGGCCCTGCCAATACGCGTGTAAGATCGAATATCCGCAATCCTGCTAAAGGACCCGGTATAACTTCAGGCATTTGTTGCAATTCCTTATTACTTCAGTGAATCCAGTAGCTTAAAGGTTCTCTCGTGAGCTGCTGCCGCGGCATCTGGGACGTGATGGCTTGGATTATGTGAATTGGCAAAAGCATGTCCCGCATCATACATGTGGATTGAGACATTCTCTTTGCCGATGAGCGCCGCGTGAATTTTATTGCGGTCCTCGACGGAGAAAGTATCGTCATCTTCACCCATATGGAAAAGCATAGGGCAGGTGACGTTCTTGCCTTCTTCGAGATATTCGTGGATTTGCGTGCCGTAATAGGCGATGGCTGCATCAAGGTCTAGCCGAGCAGCAGACAGGTAAACCAAAGTGCCGCCCATGCAAAATCCGGTCACAGCACCTTTGCCATTACATTCCGGCATGGCCTTGGCGGCGGTGAGGGCTGCATCAACATCTTCCACAGCTTTATCGTGATCAATGACGCCCAAATAACCAAAGGCTTTTTGAAATTCTTCTTCGACGGCAGGGTTGGCGACGAAGCCTGGATCAAAGCGCCAAAACATATCTGGTGCCACGACCAGATAGCCTTGAGCGGCAAATTGGTCGGCAATTTCCTTGATCCAATCGGTAATGCCGAATATTTCCTGGATCATAACAAGCGCAGGTCCGGACCCACTTGCTGGTTTTGAACAATAGGCTTTAAAGCTGCCGCCATCTTTTGCGGCGATGTCGATCATCTCTCCAGAAAATTCATTTGGCATATTACTCCCCTTTGCTTTTTCGCGTTTTATAAAATCTCGGTCGATAGATTTACCTGAATGAGAGGATTTCGGCAAACTTCATTTGCTAAAAATCGGAGTTAAAACGACATTTTGGTTAGAAAAGAATCAATGATCTCAATGGGTTCTTTTGGCCTAGAGTTTGGCGTCATCAAGACTGTGACAAATGAACAACATCCAAGCCCAAATGCTTGTGGATAACTCTGTCGATAAGTTTCGATCACGGAATGAGTATGAGCGCCGGGAAACGAATTTCCCCAAATCAATTTATGAGAGTGCTTATGCAACCGGTTGATAAATATAAGATAATTTTGATTTTAGAGGAAAAAATTAGAGCTATTACCGGCTTTTGCTTACACTTTCCAAGCAATTTGTTGATATTTTAGATGTGCAAAACTTTCCACTAATTCAACAATAAATAATTCCTTTTGCTTACGATAAAACCAAATAATTAAAGTATTTGAATGGACTTCAAATATCGTTTTATTTACAGCTTTTAAAATCAGTAAACATAAAACCGGAGCGAGCATCCATTCAACTCTGAGCAGAGGCTAAATCATGAAAAGACTCTTATTTTTACTAGTCTATTAACACTTAGTACTGTTTTGATACTATGGAGTATAATTTGAAAATTTTTTAACTATTTTAGGGAACTCCTCTGCACTCACGGGTTTACTGAAATCGTAACCTTGGATTTCATCGCAGGCCTGGCCGCGTAGATTAAGACACTTGATATTCGCTCTCGACATCTTCGGCGGTGACTTTCATACCGGCTACAGAGTTGTCATCGAGGCAATATTTGGGCTAATGGTGCAATACAAACTCAGAGCGTTCCAAGGCTAGGCGCAGGTCCTCTTCAATCCGCAAGGCTATCGGCGTGGAGGATCATTTTCAGGAGGGTTGCGCGAAGGTGTTGTTCTTCCGGCTTATCCAATCCCGCCATTAATTTGTGATAGCGTTGATTGGCAATCGGCACCAGCGTGTCATACATATTTTGGCCGCTTGTCGTCAGCATTAGATTGATGACGCGTCGATCTTCACTGCTTTGATTTTTCTCGATTAAATTGCGTTTTTGGAGAGACGAGATCGCGCGATTAACGGCCATCTTGTCCATCGCCCAGCGCTCGGTGATCTCTTTACCGGAAGCAGTCGCATTTAGCGCCAAAGTCAAGAGTACACGCCATTCCGCGACCGTGATTTCATGCGCCTCCATCTCGGCGACAAAGGCTTTGCCGATCCGATTTGAGAGCATGTGACATAAGGTCAGGACATGATCGTCAGGGCCCGGTTGGCCGGCTGGTTTTTGCATCGACATGAATTAGCTATAGCATAATTTATTATCATATGATATCATTTTTATCAGATTAGGGAATGTAGTCGTTAGGAAGCATCATGTTTGGATTGAACCGTACAAAACGCCCAGTAGAACTCGGCCCATATCCGCTGGAAAAACTGAAGCGAGATGCTTCGATCATTGCGGAAGAGGCGGCGGAGGCACCCGTTGACCCGGGCAAGATGCCAGTTGGTTCTGGTGAACATTTGATAACGGCGACCAACATCCATTTGAGCGCCTTTGAAGAATTACGTGAGCCTGAGCCTTTTTCCAGAATGGCGCCCGTGCCGGATGATCTGACACTTCGCACCCGTGATATCAAAGGGGCCGGGTTTTTTCTGGATGCTTCTCAAATTGGTATTTCAGAGATTGTCGATACATTGTGGTTGAACGCTATAGTTGGCAATCATAGCCACGCTGTCACAGTAATGGTGGAATACTCGAA
>CAJXJM010000004.1 GCA_913054205.1 uncultured Rhodospirillaceae bacterium | reverse complement strand
ATATTTTGGACATCTTGAAAGCGTCGGCCTCGACTTTCCCGGCCGGAAATAAGTAAAATTGCATGAATTCGGTACCCGGTACCACCTAAAAAAGTCAATGATATCAATGGCATTAAAAAAGCCCGCCAATTTCTCAGCGGGCTTTTTCGTTAATCAAAAAACGAAGTTTATTTTTTCATTTTCGCTTTTGCTTTTCGTGCAGCCGCTTTTGCTTTGAATTTATCAACGTCTGCTTGCGTCAGTTTGTAAGGCGGAGTGATTTTAACGCCTTTTTCTTTCCAGTAGCGAAGGGCACCTGGATGAACATCACCGGACAATGCCAGCGTGGCCAATTTAAAGGTCAGCGTTTTTTTCAACTGAACTGAAAGTGCGTGGGCTTCACCAATATTGTCCCAAAATGCCTTCATCATTTTATAGACAAGATCAGCATCCATGTCAGAGCGGACACCCATACCAACATAGGCACCTGTCGTTAACACCGGTTCTGTGTTGACCAAGTTCTTGCCATAGACTTTTGGATCAATGGTCGCCAGGAAACGGGCTGGCTGCGAGTAATACTTTTTCCAAGATTTGTGACCGAAGTTAGATTTATCGAGCGGCAAGAGGCGCACTTTATTGGTGAGCGTTAATTGTGAGATTGCCGGTGATGGTGCAGCACTTGGGATAATCCAAACATCAAATTTACGATCCTGGAAGGCTTGCGCTGCGGGACCCCAACCCATTTTGACCTGGGTGAAATCTTTGCCTGCTTTGAGGCCGGTCATGGCATCAATAATCATTTTCACGTTACGCGTGGCTACACCGGCAGGTGGGCCTAAGAATACCTTTTTGCCTTTAATGTCACTATAAGACTTGATGCCGGATTTTGCATATACGACAGCGTGATAAACACCGATTGGATATGAAAATAAGGATTGAAATTTTTTGGTCATGGCAAGACCACCTTTCAATTTCTTGAAAGGTCCAATTTCATAGGCCATCAAGCGGTAGGCCACTTGCGCACCCATGGCGAAATCCATGCGGCGTTTAATAACCAGAACTTGGTGCTTCGTGGCTGCGCCGACCGCCGAAACCTGAATTTTGTGGCCCGGCACATATTTATTAACGGCCTTTGCCCAGGCTGTGTTGACAAGGAACGGCGTGGTGCCGGCAGCCAGGCTGCCTAAAGTGTAGCGTTTGTCCGCAGCTTCGACCGAAGCCGTTGCAGCGAATGTAAAGGCCGCAGCACTTGCAGCAATTACAAATTTACTTAGTTTGATAGTCATATTTTGTACTCCCTGTTGATTTAAAAAATTCTAGTCTAATTATACCTAAAACGACCTCTACTCCCGTTGTTTGTTAGTAAAATAGTACTATATCTCTATATCTCTATATATTTGTCCAAATTTGGGCACTTTTATAAATATACACGCCTACTCGCCCATTTGAGTGGCTGTGACTTTTTTGCGTGCCCGAAAGCGGTGAAGTGAAACTATCCCGACACCGAGCACAAACCCGCTGATCTGCAATGTTGGATCCACGATCAACATCGTAACGGCAATAACAGCCCGCAGGGCTCGTTCTATAAAAGTGAGCTCGTGCTGATCACAGCCGATAAAGGCCGTGGCGATAAGCCAAACCGCCACCGGCAGGCGAACCAAAATCCAGATGAATTCGGTCCAATCAAATCCAACGACGATACTGATGGATGGGTAATAAATCAGAATGAAGGGAATCATAAATCCAACCGCAGCGATTTTAATCGCCTGAAATCCAGTGGTCATCGGGTTCGAGCCAGCAATTGGTGCGGCGGCGTAGGCGGCCATCGCCACCGGCGGCGTCACGTTGGATAGCACACCGAAATACAGCACAAACAAGTGCACGAGGAGTACCGGAATTCCTAGTTGTTCTATCACCGGTCCAACAAATAAAACAATGAACAAATAGGCTGGCAGTGTTGGCAGGCCCATGCCGAGAACAAGGCAGGCGAGGGCGGTTACCGCGAGGGCTGATAAAAGTGAACCTTCCGCCAGTTCGGCAACAAGGGAGCCAAAGTTGCCGGCGACACCCGTTAAGCTAACAACCGCAATAACGATACCAATTGAACCAACAGCAACCATTATTTGAGCGCATTGAGCGCCGCCTTTTTGCAAGGCCCCGATCAATTGTTTAGCGTAGACGCCAATATGTTGGCGCTTATCGACATAGATCAAATCGATAGCGATACCAATTACTATAGCGGCAACGATAGCGGCGAAACCTGCCATGGCGGGCGAACGACCGGCGAATAGAACCGCGACCACCATGACCAGTGGAACGATGAAGCGCATCGATTCAACCCAATCGTCCTTGGTTAAGACTGGGATTTGATCTTCAGGCAAGGGCTCAATTCCAAGGCGCACGGCTTCGGCATAAACACTGGCAAACAGACTGAAATAATAGAAAAATGCGGGAATGGCAGCGGCAATGGCAATTTGAATATAAGGAACGCCAATAAGCTCAGCCATGATAAAGGCAACGGCAGCCATAATCGGCGGCGTAAACTGTCCGCCGGAAGAGGCTGCTGCTTCGACTGCTCCGGCAAAGGAATTGGTAAATCCCTGGCGTTTGATCATCGGTATTGTAAAGACGCCGGTGCCAACAACATTGGCGACAGGGCTGCCGGAAATTGTGCCAAACAACGCGCTGGCAACAATTGCTGAATGGGCCGTGCCACCGCGAATGCGCGCGGTCGCAACCGTTGCCATTTTAAGTAAAATCGTTGTTGCACCCGTCGCTTCTAAAACTGCGCCGAAGACAATAAAGACCAACACGATTGAGGAAACAATATCGGTGGGACGTCCAAATACACCGGAGAAGCTAAACCAGGAAACCTCGACTATTTCTTCAAAGGTAAAGCCGCGATGACCGAATATGCCCGGTAGATCTCCAAAACTGGCATAGACCAACATAACGAAGCAAATGATAGGTAAAATTATGCCAAAGTTCCGGCGGACCATTTCAATGATCACCAATGTTCCAAAAAAGCCCACAGCCAGTGTTGGCGCTTCTAGAATGATCACACCATCCCATAGACTTTCATAGACTTCGGCAAAATTGAACAGCGTGAAAATGAAGCCGATGAGAATTACGACATCAATGATCCACAGAATTAAACGTTTGTTATGTGAATCACCGCCAAATTCTTTCGCAAGTGGCTTAAGGGCGAGTGTAATAAGGACGGCAGACCCGATAGCACCGCCTAATCGAATTCCTTGTTCGATAAAGGGGAATGGTCCCGCTCCATAAATTGCACCAGCGGCTAATACTAAACCAACCCAAAGGCCGATTTGCCTCATAAAAAGTTCAAATTTGTCGAGCATGTGTTTTCGCGGTCCCTGTTTTTCTATTACCATTTGTGATGTTGTTACTACATGTTGTTAGTATTCGCTAAGGTATATCAATCATTCGAGTTTCGGGACCCGTGCCCCATTGAACATCCAGCGCATGTGCAGCCGGATAATTCCCCATCGGAGAATCTTCGTTCAACAAATCTCCGTCGGTCCAGTGTTCGACCCTAAATCCGAAGGGATCAAACCAGTAATCAAAAATCTGCGATCCCAAAAAATGGCGGCCGATGCCCCACGAATGGTGATATTCCTTTGATTTCAGAAACTCGTGACCCATATGGACAGCGTTGACGTCTTCCACTTCAAATGCGAGGTGGCCAAACCCGGCTTCCTTCGCCGGCACCGTTAAAAGCGTGTGGTGGTCAACATAGTCTTTGCCTTTGTCGAGGCGGTTAAAAGCAAAAATCGTTTCACCTTCCTCATTTTGGCATTCATCCGAACTGATAAATCCGAAGTTTGATTTATAAAACGCGTCCGTCGCTTTAAAATTGGTTACATTGATAACGACGTGGCCAAGTCGTCTGCATTGTGTTGGTCCCGACTTTAGCCGAATAAATTCGCCCCTGCGCCGGACGTTGTCACCGAAATTCGTATCATAGGTATTTTCAATGGTTAGGGGCTCAACAGTCTCGATGCCGTGCACAACTTCGACTTCAAAGCCATCTGGATCGGTAATGCGAACCCGTTTGCCGCCACCTGGCTCATTTATATCTTCAACCTCGGAGGCACCCGGGGCCTGTGCCATGATTTTTAATTCATCTTCACTCGCAGCATGGAATGCCGGACCGACAAATGCTGGATCGCCAAGTTCAGTTACATGAACATGATGGGCGTTATTGGCAGCTCTCATATAAAGCGCGGTATCTGTGCGCGCAGACCTGACGAGACCGAAATCCGTCAAAAATGATTCCATTTTATCGAGATCAGGAGCGCGAAACCTTGCATATGCGATGTCGGTGACTTTAATCAATTGGCATCCTAAACAAAAATCTCAGGAATTCTGATAACACTAGCAGTTATGGCAAAAGCCATGGCAGCAAATCGTCAGCTATTTCATTTGGCGAAATTCTCACATTATGGGATTTATCGCAAGCCTATTACCCTTTATGTCCATTGTTCGAACTCCGGACAAAAAACCGCGTCGGAGCAATCCGGCGCGGTTTTTGTTTGCCATTTAAAGTCCCCTTAATTAACTAAACCAGATTCATACTTTTATTTGAGAAAGTCATCTCCACAGTAACTTTGCCTTCATTCAGCAGCCAAGGTCGAATTCGGTACGAACGCGCTCCGCATTTGTGCATCGGATCATTGTCGGCAATCTCTTTGGCAGCAGCGAGCGAGTCGGCCCGGATGATCACCATGCCTTCGCCTTCCCAAATTTTCTCGTCGTCATCTGAGAAAGGTCCAGCGCCAAACATGATGCCTTCATCCTGAATTTTATTCTGATAAGCGAGATGTTCGTCCAGATTTTCCATTATCGGCCCCAATCCATTGGTCGGCGTTGTAAAGACAACATAAAGCTTTTTGGCAAGCAGACCGAGTTCATTGCATTTGCCGATCATTTCGTCCCAAGTTGGTCCATCTCCTGACATGTTTTTTCTCCCTAGTGGTTTGAGTTTAATTGAGCCTATTGTGTTGTGATTATGCGAATTTTCCAATCACATTTTCGTGCCAGATTTACCTATTCTGCATTTGCACCAAAATCGTGTCCGTCATTGAAAAGACGAGTTCATCATCTTGGTTGGTCATTTCAAAAGATAACGTGACAATACCACAATCTGGTTTTGAATTTGACCGACGTTTCTCAATGCATTCGTAAACGAGATGCAAGGTATCTCCTGACCGGCCAGGTTTAAGAAAGCGTACCTTATCCCAGCCCAAGGCGGCAATCACATGGGGATTTACGCCCACTTTTTGGATCATGTGAATTCTGATAGCTGCCATATGTGAGCCGCTTGCTGTTAATTCTCCGAAGACAGATCTCTTAGCGGCCTGCTCATCGGTATGAGCCGGCATCGGATCCCATTTCTTGGCATAGTCAATAATTTCTTGGGGTTCTAGCAGATAAGAGCCGAGAGCAATTTTTTCACCGATCTCATATTCCTCATAGGTTTTGAAAGTGACCGGCTTTTTCTGTTTTGTATCACTCATTTTAGTCAGCCCATTTTTTGGTGCGGCCGTCTTCTTCGGCTATCTCGAAGAAATTAAGCTGCACGGCGATATTGCAATAATAGCCAATGATACCGGTCAGTTCGAGAAGGGTCTTATCGCCCATTTCGTCTTTGGCTTTTTGAAACAAATCATCCGGCACGCGCTTGGTCTCAAGGATTGAGGCGGTGAGGTCGAAAATCAGCGCTTCATCCGCTTCTTCAAAATCAGGTCGCTGATTGATTTCAATGGAATCAACGACTTCTTGCGAGATGCCATTTTCCATTGCGATTTTGCTGTGCGCGATCCATTCAACATCTGCCTGCCAAAAGCGGGCGACAATGATAATGGCAAGCTCAGAGAGACGCGGCGGGAGCGAGGTGTTATAGCGGCAAAAAGCGCCGACCTTTTGGATCAGCGAGCCATATTCGGGATTGAGAAACCAAGCATGCATTGGCCCGGCAATTCGCTTTCTCGGGCCGACGAGAATTTCATCATGCAGGCTCTGCTGCTCTTTCGTCATTTCATCATAGCTGAGGTGGGGGAGGCGGCTCACAGGGTTCTCCTTTAACGAATGCGTCGATGGGACAGACTAATCAATCAATCGATTTCTGCCACGTTAAAAGTGAAATCGAATTTGAGCGACATTTTTTGAAATCCATTCTCGTTTATATTGACGTTTAAGCTAGGATTAACTAGTATAACCATAATGCGAAATAGATGTATCGTATAATGATACACTTAAAAAAACACAACGACTAATTTGGGTAGATTCACTAAGGTATTTTCTTGCAAGGAAAAGAGAGCATTTTATATGTCTAACAAATCAATTTCAAAATTAGCAAAAAAGCCGATTGATCGGCGTAAATTTCTTACCTATAGCGGCGGCGTTGTGGCAGCGGCGGCGGCATCGACGTTGCCGGCACCCGCAGTTCATGCTGCAACGACTGTAAAAATTGGCTTTGTCAGTCCTCAAACGGGACCGCTGGCGCCATTTGGAGAGGCCGATAAATTTGTATTAGCCGATGCACGCGCCGCGCTGAAAAACGGCATCAAGATCGGCAAGAAGAATTATCAGGTCGAAATTGTTTCCAAGGATTCTCAATCAAATCCGAACCGTGCTGCAGAGGTCACATCTCAACTTATTCTCAAAGATAAAGTTAATCTGATGATCGGCTCATCGACTGGCGATACAGTCAATCCGGTTTCCGATCAGTGCGAGTTGAACGAAATGCCATGTGTGACATCAGACGTGCCTTGGCAAATTGCCTATTTTGGCCGCGGAGCGACACCGAAAAAAGGCTTTAAATGGACCTATCACTTCTTCTGGGGCATCGATGATATGATCGGCGTCTTCATGAATATGTGGAGCGGCCTTCAGACCAACAAAAAATTGGGAAGTCTCATCGCCAATGATTCTGACGGCGTTGTCGCAGGTCATCCAAAGCGCGGTTTCCGCGTTCCGATGTCGGCAGGTGGCTACGATTATATCCAGCCGCCGATTTTTAATCCTGGTTCCAACGACTTCACGGCTCAAATAAGCCAGTTTAAAAAAGAAGGCGTTGAAATTATGACGGGCCTCGCTATTCCGCCAGATTTTGCCACTTTCTGGACCCAGGCCGCTCAGCAAGGATTAACCAAACAGCTAAAAGCTGCGACCTTTGCTAAAGCTCTTCTTTTCCCACCGGCGATTGAAGCCCTGGGTGATCGTGGCACTGGCCTGACGTCAGAGGTGTGGTGGTCGCCATCTCATCCGTTTAAGTCTGGTTTGACTGGTAAGTCAGCCCAGCAGGTAACAGACGCTTATACTGCGGCGACCGGTAAACAGTGGACGCAACCGCTCGGCTTTAAACATGCCAATATTGAAGTTGCGATTGACGTTCTGAAACGTTGCGGTGATCCCGGAGATCCAAACGCCATCCTGAATGCGATTGAAAACACCAATTATAATTCACTGGTGGGTCCAATCTCATGGAAGTTTGGTGATCGTCGTAATCCTGTTAAAAATGTTTGCCGGACTCCTCTGGTGGGCGGTCAATGGAAACGTGGCAAGAAGTTCAAATATGACTTGGTCATTGTGGACAATAAATCTGCACTTGAAATTCCATTGGGCGGCGATCTTGATCCGCTAGGCTAAACTGTAACCTTGCCCGTTACAGAAGAGAAGAATGGCGTGAGGCTGTGTCTCACGCCATTCTTCTCTTCTGGCTTCTCTTCTGGGAAAATATTTTAAGATGTCCAGCTTACTAACCGTCGAGAATTTATCCAAAAGCTTTGGATCGCTTCAGGTGATCGAGGGTTTTGATATGCATTTGGATGAAGGTGAAGCGCTCGGCATCATCGGACCGAATGGAGCGGGTAAAAGTACGCTATTCAATCTGATCACCGGCAGTCTCACCTCGGACACCGGTACCATTAATTTTGATGGCAATGACATGACCAACCTGCCTGCCTATGCCCGGTGCCGGGCGGGAATAGGGCGCTCTTATCAAATCCCCCATCCATTTGGCGGCATGACTGTCTTTGAAAATCTACTTGTTGGTGCGGCGTTTGGCGGCGGCGAAAAAGAAGCCGAAAGCTATGATCATTGTGCGCAAATTTTAGAGCGCACTGGCCTTATCGATAAAGCCAATACATTGGCCGGCTCTTTAACACTTTTGGAGCGCAAACGTCTTGAAATGGCCCGCGCCTTGGCAACCCGTCCCAAGGTTTTGCTGTTGGATGAAATCGCTGGCGGCTTGACCGAGCACGAAGTTAAAGATCTCATCGAAACAATTAATGAAATCCACGGCCAGGGAACCTCAATCATCTGGATTGAACATATTGTCCATGCACTCCTGTCGGTCGTTGAGCGGCTCGTGGTTATCAACTTTGGCCAAAAGCTTGATGATGGCAATCCGGAAACCGTAATCAACAGCCCTGAAGTTCAAAAAGTTTATATGGGGATCAGCATCGAATGAGCCTCCTCGAGATCGAAAATCTGACGGCTTTTTATGGCGACTTTCAGGCGTTGTTTGGGATCAGCTTGTCTATTGATAAAGGTGAAACCGTTGCGGCAATTGGTGCTAATGGCGCCGGCAAATCAACGTTTTTGCGTTCGATTACCGGGCTGGTGCAATCGGATGCCGATAAATTTCTCTATAAGGGCGAAACGTTAAAAGGCAAGGCAGCTTGCGACATTGTCGGTCTCGGCATTGCGATGGTGCCGGAGGGACGGCGATTGTTTCCCAGTTTGAGCGTCGAGGAAAATCTAATCATTGGCGGCTATAACCAACGGCCGGGTAATTGGACGTTAGAGCGGGTTTATAAAATGTTCCCCAAACTTTTTGAGCGCAAAGACGTTGCGGGAACAGCGCTTAGCGGCGGCGAACAGCAAATGGTCGCCATAGGCCGGGCGCTGATGTCCAACCCGGACGTATTGCTGTGTGACGAACTGTCCTTGGGCTTGGCACCGATCATCATCAAAGACATATATGACGCTTTGCCGAGCATTAAAGCCGAAGGCATCTCCATATTGGTGGTTGAACAGGACATCAATCAGGCGTTGGCAATTGCGGACCGAGTCTACTGTTTTCAGGAAGGCCGGATAAGTTTAAGCGGCAAGCCGGATGATTTGTCTAAAGATCAAATCGCCGCAGCGTATTTCGGAAGATGAGCAGACAATGATTGAGTGGGCCAACACAATTATCCAAGGCATTTTGACAGGCGGGCTGTACGCGATGTTTGCGACCGGTCTTGCCATCATCTTTGGCGTGATGCGTTTGGTCAATATTAGCCATGGTGATCTGATTGTATTGGCGGCCTTTGTGGCAATGGTGGTGATTGAAACAACCGGCGTGAACCCGTTTGTCAGCATGATAGCCGTATTGCCGGTGATGTTTGTTTTCGGCTATTTTCTCCAGCGCGGCATTTTAAATTACACCGTGGGCGATGATTTACTGCCGCCGCTTCTGGTGACGTTTGGTTTGTCGATTGTCATCCAGAACGTGCTGTTGGAGGTGTTTACCGCTGACTCCCAACGTCTCAAAGCCGGTGCTTTGGAAATCCAAAGCCTGCAACTCACCGAAGGGCTTTCGATCGGTGTGTTCCCGCTGATCATATTTGTGACGGCGGTGGTGATGATCATCGGCCTGCAACAACTTTTTAACTATACGCGCTTAGGCCGAGCCTTCAGAGCGACGTCCGACGATGCAGTGACCGCGCAGCTTATGGGCATCAATCACAAACATATTTTTGGCCTCGCGATGGGGCTCGCCTTGGTTCTGGTTGGTATTGCCGGGGTCCTTATGGCGATCCGAACAAACTTTGATCCGTCGATTGGTCCGTCACGCCTGCTCTACGCATTTGAGGCCGTCATTATGGGCGGGCTGGGCTCACTTTGGGGGACGTTGTTGGGTGGCATTATCCTGGGTGTAGCTCAAAATATCGGTGCCAAGATCGATCCCGGCTGGCAAATACTTGCAGGCCACGTTGCGTTTTTGATTGTGCTGGTTTTCCGTCCCAATGGCCTTTTCCCGAGGACGCGCGATGACTGATATGGCTCAAGCACCTTATAAAGTCGTTCGCTCAACACGCGCAAGTAAGATCGGCAGCGTCATCGGCCTCGTTCTTTTCATTGTATTGGTTTCCTTCCCCACCTGGGGAGACCGGGCGACCATTCGCTTGCTCGTCGAGATTTTCTACATTCTGGCGTTGGCGCAAATGTGGAACTTGTTGGCAGGCTATGGCGGTCTGGTCTCGGTCGGCCAACAGGCCTTTGTTGGTTTCGGCGGCTACATGTTGTTCGTGTTAACCATCAATTTTGGCGTGGGCGCCGTTTGGGCGGTGCCCGTTGCGGGCGTTCTCGGCGCGCTTGTCTCGCTACCCGTCGCGTTTCTGGTGTTTAGATTACGCGGGCATTATTTCGCCATTGGAACTTGGGTCGTTGCAGAAGTATTCCTGCTTGGATTTGCGCAGATTAAAGCGTTTGGAGGCGGCTCAGGGATGAGCCTGCCGATCTCCGTCATAAAATCTATTTCAGGGTCTCGTGCGGGCCGGGATTCAGCGATCTATTGGACGGCGCTTTTTGTCGCCGTTGCAACAATTGCAATTGTCTATTTTTTGTTGCGCTCTCGCCACGGGCTGGCGCTGACGGCAATACGCGACAGTGAAGAAGCTTCTAATAGTCTCGGCGTTGATAATTTCCGCGCAAAATTGCTGGTCTATATTTTTGCGGCGTTCGGCACAGCCGCCATTGGCGCTCTCATTTTCTTGACGAAGATCAGGATCAGTCCCAGTGCCGCGTTTGATATCAACTGGACAACGACAGTGATTTTTATCGTCGTCATCGGCGGTATCGGTACCATTGAAGGTCCGATCCTTGGGACAATCATATATTTCCTCCTGCGTGAGCCGTTGTCAGATTTTGGCACCTGGTATTTAATTTTGCTCGGGTCAACCGCAATCGTTGTCATGCTTAAAGCGCCGCAAGGCATTTGGGGAATTATCACGCAGAGGTTTGATCTTCGTTTCTTCCCGGTTCAAAGAAGGTTAAGGTTAAAAAAAGACGATTAAACGGGAGAACCATGTGCCGCGCTTTTCAACTAATATTTCCATGATGTTTTTGGAACATGATTTACTAGATCGCTTCCAGGCTGCCAAAGATGCAGGCTTTGGCGCGATTGAAATACAGTTCCCCTATGATACCTCACCTGAAGATTTGTTGGCCGCGAAAGAAAATGCCGGCGTCGAAATGTCCGTATTCAATATTGGCGTTGGCGATCTGATCAGTGGAGGCCCTGGGCTTGCCGCTATGCCGGGCCGGGAAGATCAATTCAAAGAGGCTGTTGATCTAGCCCGACAATATGCTGATGTTTTAAAGCCGGTTAATGTGAATGTGTTGCCCGGCTGGCCGCCCATGGATCAATTTAGCCGCGAAGAATGCCTGGAGGTATTGATCGGTAACTTGCGCCATGCAGCAGGCGCTATGGCGGACACTGGATCAAAAACCGTTGTTGAGGCAGTGAATACCTATGATCGCCCGGGATTTCTGCTTTCGAATTCAGCAGACGCATTGGATGTGATCGCGGCGGTGGATCATGAAAATCTCGCATTGGAATATGATCTCTACCACATGCAAATTATGGAAGGAAATTTGGTCAATCGAATGCAGGAAATCCTCGATCGCATCGGCCATGTACAATTTGCGGATACGCCGGGTCGCCACGAGCCAGGGACTGGGGAGATCAACTTTCCTTATGTGTTCGAGGCTTTGGACAAAATGGGCTGGGAAGGATGGCTGGCGGCAGAATATAATCCGTCCGGCCCGACAACCGAAACGCTTGAATGGTTGCAGCCCTATATTTAGGTGGTTCTGCCTGAGCCTTACTTTTTGGTTTTCAGAGCGGCGAGAATCGGGTAGTCACCTAGTCTTCCAATTTTGAATTGATAAAGGCACATACCTTGAGTGATACCGACCAACAACTGATTGATAACTGCCTGATAGATGCAGAGTTCAAAGAACTCCCTGATTTTTATCGAGGTAAAGTTCGGGATGCCTATGGCCTGCCTGATGGCCGCCGGCTTTTAATTTCGACAGACCGGCAATCAGCCTTTGATCTGGTTTTGGCGGCAGTTCCGTTTAAAGGACAAGTGCTCAACCAAACCGCGCGCTACTGGTTCGATGAGACTGCCGATATCTGCCCCAACCATGTGATCAGCTACCCCGATCCAAACGTCGCCTTGGTAAAGCATCTCAATATGTTGCCGATTGAAATGGTGGTGCGGGATTATCTTACCGGCTCGACCGAAACCAGTATTTGGCCGATGTACGAACGCGGCGAACGCATGCTGTATGGCCATGAGTTTCCAGAAGGGTTACAGAAGAACCAAAAGCTTCCGGCAACGATCATCACACCAACCACCAAGGCCGCACAAGGCGATCACGACGCGCCGATAACTGAGGCTGAAATCCTAGAAACTCAATTGGTGACCACAGAACAATGGCATGAATTGTCAGAAAAAAGCCTGGCATTGTTCGCCCGCGGCCGCGAGTTAGCAGCTAAGAACGGGTTGATTTTGGTCGATACAAAATATGAGTTCGGTCTCGATGAAACTGGTAGGATTGTCGTAGCTGATGAGATTCATACGCCAGATTCCAGCCGCTTTTGGCTTGCTGATAGCTATCAGGAACGTTTTGAAGCAGGCGAAAACCCAGAAAGTCTGGATAAAGAATTTCTGCGACTTTGGATATCTGACAAATGTGATCCTTATAATGATCCGATACCGGATATTCCGCCAGAAACGCTGATAGAATTTAGCGAAAAGTATATTCAATTGTTTGAGCGGGTGACAGGTAAGACTTTTGAGAAACCGGATATGTCGGTTTCCGTGCGTGATCGCATTCGCCAAGCCCTGGTCAACGAGCTGCCAGATTTAATAATCTAGAAAAATAAATTTCCTCAAATCGCCTTGATATTCGAGTGATCGTTACCATATGAAATTGACCCGAATATGGGTGTCTATGGGGGAATTTCTAATAGTGATTAAAGACTTTTACATAGATCGACACGTCAAATGCGCCTTTATTCTTCATGAGGGTGTATACGCTGTACATCAAAACACATGGCTTTCATTGGAATGTGACAGGACTATTTTTTGCTCAATACCATTCCATGTTTGAAGACCAGTACGATGAGTTGAGTGATGCTGTAGATGAAATTGCGGAGCGTATTAGAGCTCTGGGCCACACGGCGCCGGGCAGTTTTGCTCAATTTGCCGAAGCCAAATCAATCGACGAAGCCAGCGGTGCTCCCAACGCACAGGAAATGGTCGCAGAATTGTTGGCTGACCACGAAACCATCGCCCGGCGTGCGCGCGAGGTGGCTGATCAGGCTTCTGGTGCCGGTGAAGAAGCGTCGGCAGACTTAATGATCCAACGCATTCAAGCACATGAAAAAGCAGCCTGGATGCTGCGCAGTACTTTAGCGGAATAAATCCAAACCAAAACTAAAGAAAAATAAAATGACTAATGTAGATACCAGAAATGTGCCGATGGCAAAATTTCAAACCCGAGTTCGTGACGATGCGCTTGAGGGTCCCAATCCCTTCGATTGGAAAGAAATAAATTCAGACGGCGTCTTTAAGGGTAAACGGATCGTGCTTTTTTCCCTTCCCGGCGCTTTTACACCGACTTGTTCGACAAGCCATCTACCGCGATATGAAGAACTCCATGGAGATTTTAAAGCCGAAGGAGTTGATGAGGTGATCTGTCTGTCAATGATGCATTCGTAATGTATCAGTGGGGGCAGTCACAAGGAGCCGATAAGGTTTTCCTGCTTCCAGATGGCAATGGAGAGTTCACCCGCAAAATGGGTATGTTGGTGGAAAAGGCTAATCTCGGATTTGGCTTGCGCAGTTGGCGTTATTCCATGTTGGTTGATGATGGCAAAATTGAGAAAATGTTTGTTGAACCGGGGTTTGACGACAATTGCCCGGAGGATCCGTTTGAGGTCTCAGATGCAGATACGATGCTCGATTATTTGAAATCTCGCGCCGTCCTAGCTGCCTAGTATATGATTGAAATGGAGGTGTTGCTATTAGATCAACACCTCTATTTTGTGCACCAGCGCCGCCACATCTCACGGTAGGCGATCTCAACATTCCGAGCATATTGAGCGCCGTCACAAATCGGTGAGTCGATCACACGCTGGCGCAGTGTCTTCCGCAATTCTCGTAATTCATCAATATTCTCCGCCAAATTTTGTGCAGCGTTTATATAGGTGCGATGCGTATCCGCGACCAATTGATCCAGACCGACAGCATGCAATAGAGAGCCCGCAACCCGATCGACAAAATGATTCCCCCATAGTGCAATCACCGGCACGCCCATTACCATTGCTTCATGGGTCGTCGTGGCGCCGTTGAACGGGAATGGGTCCAGTGCAATATCAACTTCATTGTAGAGAGCCAGATGATCTTCGCGATCATCAATATTGCCGGTCAAAATAAGTCTATCCTCGGTAATACCGAAATGAGAGAATTTGTTTTGCCAATGGCTGATCAGAAATGGGTCTTGGAAATAGTCACGATATTTCAAAAATAGTCGGGAATGCGGTATGGCTGATAAAACATTCGACCAAAGCGCTATCACGTGGTCATTGATTTTTTCCGGTTTATTAAAACAGCCAAAAGTTATTAGTCCGTTTTGGTCGTACGGCAATTTTGAGACGGCAGGTAAATCTGGTGTCGGCGAGAACTGGTAGAAAACCGGTAGACGATATAGTTCTTCTGTGAATAATTCGGATGTATCTTCAGGATTTAGCGAACCATCGGTTAACCAATAATCCATTTCTGTCAGTCCGGAAGTGGCGCAGTCGTGGTAGCTAATTTGGATAGGTGCGGCCCGGTGAGCCGCTACCGTAGGCCGGTTGAGATTGAAACGGCCCGCTAGGCAGATCAATATATCAAGCTTGTCAGCTTCGATTTGATTTGCCACCTGCACATCACTTTGACCAATCGTCGAATGCCAATGGTCGGCGTGGGATCTAAACTGATCCGTCATTTCGTCGGAAACGCTGCTTTCACTGTAAATATAGATCTCAAAATCTGTGCGATCATGGTGCTGAATGAGCGGCAATAAATTGTAGCCGACTGGATGAGCATGAAAATCAGAAGATAAATATCCAATTCGGAGACGGCGATTTATGTCTCGGTCTCGAGCTTCGAATTTACGTCGGTTGAGCAGTGGCTCAAGATATTTGCGGCCAAAATCCTGGTGAATTTTATATAAACTGTCAGACGATTGATGCGGAATATTAAGCGCATTGATGAGCAGATTTCTTTCTGCGAGGTAACAATTGGGGTCAACGACAAGGGCCTGTTCGAAAGTTTGATTGGCTTGATCCAATAATCCGACGGTCTGCTCGACGATGCCGAGATTATTCAATAGGCGTCCGTCATTTGGCCGATGTAAAACGGCCCGCCGCAAAGCGCTCATTGCGTCGCTAAGCTCGCCAGATTTGGACAGCGCCTGACCTAGATTGCTCAAGGCTTCAACGCTGTTCACCTCAATCTCAAGGGCGCGTTTCGATTGTTCAACGGCGTCTTCAAATTGTCCGGCAGCGATAAGGGCGTTTGCCATATTGACCAGACAGGGAAAATTATCCGGCGCGATTTCCAACGCTGATTTAAAGGCGGCAACGGCTTTTTTAGGCGTTCCCTGCTCAAGTTGCATAATGCCAAGATTGAAAAGCGCTTCAACATTGTCTGGCTGCGCTTTGACAGCGCGTTCTAGGAGATTAATAGCTTGTGTCGTATGACCAGTTTGGTGCGCCAGCAGGCCGAGCAGACGCAGCGCCTCACCATGTTCTGGGTCATTTTCCAGAACTTGGCGATAAACCGTTTCCGCTTTGGCGAGATCGCCGGCTCGGTGGAGGTTCTCAGCCGCAGAAAGTTCCTCTGTCTTTAACGCTCGGTTGCCGTCCATAAGGTGCGATTTTCCGCAAAAATACCAAATTTTTTACATGGATTTGGAAAGACTGAACCGGTATCGGCAGGATCAGCCTCAAAAATCCAATAATTGGCTTATTTTGGCGGTTTAACGTTAAGGAGGGGTAAAGGCGGAAAATACGCGCTAATATTTATTTTCTAAGACGGGACACCAGTGCAGCGTAAGAGCCATCTTTTTTCATTTGCGTAATTGTTGCGTCAAATTTATTGACGAAAACTTTGCCCAACTTAGATTTCTTCGAGAGCAGCAACGTGAAATCCATTTGGGCGTAAATTTTTGGCAAAGTAACCAATACTTTTTCAAATCCGGAAGATTTGATCGCTGCCGATACGGTCGCCAGGGGTTGGATCAGCACATCTGCGCGGTTGATATTTTCCATCCTCAAACAGGCGTTGACGGTCGAGGCGGTTAAATAGTTGATTTTATGTTTGCCGTAAAAATTTTGAGCAAATCCATTGCCTAAAATATCGCAAACTCGAAGTTTATGAAAAGTGTCTATTCCTGGGTCATTTACGAGGCTTTGATGTGCGGTGCTATCCTTTTTTACGACGGCCCGCATTTCCAAAGAGTAAACGGTGTTTTTGGAGGAGTGGGCATAGTTCAAGCGCTTTTGAGTTGGTACAGTGACAAAGGCATCATGTAGGCCCTTTTCGACCAACAATTGAACGCGCTTCCAGGGCACGCCGGATTGTTCAACTTTCAGTCCCATGCGCTTTTCGATAATTTCGCGCATTAGATCCGGCAAAATGCCACTGACTTTTTTTCCAACGCCAGATGAATAAGGAGGTCAGTCAGAATTGTAAGAAAGCTTAATAGGCTCAGCGCCGACAGTATTAAAAACGGCGGTGAACAACATACTCATAACGAATAGAACAGCGCCTCTATTCATAAAAATTCTTCCTCTTGAACTTGCTCTTGGCACGAAAAAGCCACATTTCATTTCGAATATATCGATAAATAGTAGCAATTGCTTCGAAATACAATGTCACACAGTTTAACATCTTTCTACACTGTTGCCATACTGTCGTTACATTTGTCGGTTATATTGGGCTCACTCAAAAATAGATGACAAAAATTTAAGGCCATAACCAAAACAAGGTGTGTGTGATATGCAAAACCAAAATCAACAACCATCCTTCGGAAATGACGCCTACCAATTTTATTTGGCAAAAAATTTAGTTCATTCCCTAGGCTTCCGTGACGCGATTGATGCTTACTACCGCAACAATTGGGACGACACGATGAAATTAATCAGAAGCGACGAATTCACGCGAGATCGCCACTAAGAAATATTGAGATAATTTCTCACCGGTTGATCTTGCGTCAAAATTGAGTTCTAACCAGTTTGAATTTTTCAAACTGCATTTAAAGAACTCGATGAAGACAAAAAATCGGTTTTCTGTTGGGTTGAACAATTGGTTTTGGCCCACGTGACTTCTCCTCTTTCACATAAATTAGATACTGTTCCAGTCGCGATCATTTTCGGATTGATCGCGGCTTTCATTTGGGGCGTGTGGCCGGTTGCATCGGCATTGGGTATCAATCAATCTTTGTCAGCCTTGGACTTAACCGCTTTGCGATTTAGCGTCGCTGGCGCAATTTTATTACCGTTGTTCTGGAAAAATCATTGGGGTTTCTTTGGGCTTGGAAACTTAAGCTGGCGGGCGGCGCTATTAGTCGTAACTGGTGCTGGATTACCATATGTATTAGCCGGTACCGGTGGACTGGAATTTGCACCCGCCGGACATTTTGGCATCATTACGCCGAGTACCCAATTAGCAACGTCCACCATCGGCAGCTGGTTGATTCTCAAAGAAAAACAAAGCGCTGTTAGATGGACCGCAGTAGGCATAATCCTTTGCGGTGTTTTCCTGACGGGGTGGGAAGGATTGCAAGGTCGCGGCGAGGACACCTGGATCGGTGATCTGATGTTTGTAACCGCTGGAATCCTATGGGCGATTTTCACCTTGTCAGCGCGCTATTGGTCGGTGGAGACTTTTCATGCGGCCGCTCTGGTGACTGTTTGGTCATCGATTGTTTTTTTCCCGGTCTATTTCCTATTTTTTGAGTCTGGCATTCCAGAGGCCTCACTGTCTGAAATTGTTTTTCAAGGTGTGGTCCAAGGGCTTTTGACCGCGGTCGTCGCCATTATTCTTTACACTCGCGCGATCGCGATAATTGGCGCCGGGCGCTCGGCGGTATTCCCGACCTTGGTCCCGGTTACGACAATCGTCCTCGCGATTCCGATATTGGGGGAATACCCAACCGACATTGAAATTGTCGGCGTGGTGATCGTCTCGATTGGGATGGTGTTGGCGCTTGGCCTTCTAGATCGGTTTATACCTAGAGGAAAATAACGGGCGCGTTATACCTTTAACTGCTTTTTGTCGATTTTGCCGACCGGTGTCTTTGGAAGCGCGTCGGTGAACTCGATAATCGCTGGAATTTTATAGCTCACCAGTTTTTCTATGCAATATTCAAGCAGCTCTTTTTCGCTCAAATCTTCGCCCTCACGCACCGATACATAAGCTTTTATGACTTCGCCGCGATAATCATCCGGCACGCCAATGGCAGCTGCTTCCAGCACTTTTGGATGGGCGACCAGCACTTCATCGACTTCGCGCGGGAAAACGTTAAAACCGGAAACGATCGCCATATCTTTGACCCGGTCGACAACGAAGACAAAGCCGTCTTCATCCAAAAAAGCAATGTCGCCGGTGTGTAGCCAACCATCTCGGAACGATTCCTTGGTTGCCTCTTCATTGTTGAAATAGCTTTCTGCAATGTGGGGACCTTTAACGCAAATTTCGCCGCGCTCTCCGGTTGGCATTTCGGTAACGCCATCTTCCAAACTGGTGATTCGAAATTCTGTGCAGGCGACCGGCAGACCGGCTGAGTATGATTTGCGTTCCCCAACCAATGGATTGTTGCAGGTCGGTGCACCTTCCGTCATGCCATAACCTTCAAGCGCCGGAACGCCGGTTCGAGATTCCCATTCCGCTTTAATTTTATGGGCAAGTGGTGCACCGCCGGTACCGCAAAATTTTACGCTGGAGAAATCAGTTTTATCAAAGTCAGGATGTCCCAGCATAGCATTGTACGTCGTTGGCACACCGGCAATGAGTATGGAGGCTTTGTGATCATTAATTGCATCGAATACGCTTTTTGGGTGGAAACGAGACAATAAAATGGTGCTGCAACAACCAAAGACCGGCTGAAAGCAGCCATGATAGAGCCCGGTAATATGAAACATCGGCGGAACGTTCAAAAAGACATCGGTTTCAAGATTTGAGCACCATCGATCCTCTATCACTTCCATCGCGGCGAGAACTTTGGCATGGCTATGAGGCACGCCTTTGGAGACACCCGTCGTGCCGCCGGTGAACATAATGACAGCACCATCTTCTGCGCTCGGCAGATCATCTGGCAAATCACTGGCGGATTGATCCTGCCACTGCTCTTTTGGCTGGCTGGTGTCAACGAGCCTCAGCTCTCGCGTTTCTGAAATTTTAGTAAGCGCTTCAATCGAGTTTGAGTCACAAAATATCAATTTGGGCTCGGTGATATCCAGAAGCGCGGGAATTTCTCTTTCAGTATAAAGCGGATTGATCATGGTCAGCTGTGCACCAGCTGCGATTACACCGAAAATGATTATCGGCATGTTGATCGAGGCGCCGACACATACCGCTACACGGTCCCCTTTCTTAATGCCTTGCGATTTTAGAAAGGCTGCAATACCGGCCGCACTTTCCCCGTATTCGCGGAAAGTGGCCTGGTCCTCACCACAAATAATCGCGACATTATCGGGGTTTTTTTCGACCGCATATTTAAAAGCGTGAACAATTGTTTCAAAATCTTCACGCGCCTGACCATCTGTACGCGGGGCTAATCCTTCCAGCAATTTATATTCTCCTTTTTATTAGATTAGCAGGCACTCGGAATTTTGACACGCCTCATTTATATCGTTAAAGTTATAACGAATATAATCTTTGGAAAAGGATGGAATAATGGGACTTTCACTGTTTTCAAAGCGCAAGCGACCACTACATCTTGGCGCCTATCCGATGGAAAAGATCAAACGGGTAGAAAAAACAACCACACTGATCATTGATGATGAAGTAAAGCGAACACCAGCT
>CAJXJM010000003.1 GCA_913054205.1 uncultured Rhodospirillaceae bacterium | reverse complement strand
GGGTACGGCGTAGGTGTAGGCCCGACCTAACGGCAACGGCAGCAAAACGCTGACGCATTCTAGGTCATTGATTCTTTCTGGTCCAAAATCAAGCGAGGTGGTGCTGGGTGGTGTCATGCAGTACACTCTAGTCACAATTCATCAAAGAACAATATTCGATACTTTAGGAGTTAAACGAAGGCCGATGAAATTTTTTATTGATACTGCGGATGTCGACGAAATCCGCGAACTTACCGATACCGGCATGATAGATGGCGTCACCACCAATCCATCGCTGATCGCCAAATCGGGCCGCAAATTTGCCGATGTAATTGAAGAAATCTGCTCTTTCATTGACGGACCGGTGAGCGCTGAGGTGGCGGCAATTGACGCTCCGACCATGATCAAAGAAGGTCACAAACTGGCACAAATTGCAAAAAACGTCACCATTAAGGTTCCGCTGACCGTCGATGGTCTAAAAGCCTGCAAAGTGCTGTCTGATGAAGGCACCATGGTCAATGTGACGCTTTGTTTTTCTCCTGCGCAGGCGATTTTAGCGGCTAAAGCGGGGGCAACCTTTGTTTCTCCGTTTGTCGGTAGATTGGATGATATTGGCCTGGACGGTATGGATCTCATCGCGGATATCTGCGAAATTTATGAAAATTACGCAAATTTCGAAACCCAAGTGCTGGTTGCTTCGGTGCGCTCTCCCAAACATGTGGTTGATGCGGCCAGAATGGGCGCCCATGTTGTCACCATCCCGCCATCAGCCCTTCGCCAACTTTATAACCATCCGTTAACCGATAAGGGGTTAGACTCGTTCCTGAAAGATTGGGCTGGCACAGGCCAGTCTATTTTATAAGGGGAAATGAGGGGTAGACCATGAGTGGTAAATCTGAGGCTCGAAAGCTGGATGCTTCTAAAGTCACGGAATATTTAAAAGAAAATCCAGAATTTTTGATTGAAAATCCAGACCTACTAGAGGTGCTTAGTCCGCCTTCCAGGTGGGAAGACGGTGAAGCCGGCAACGTTGTTGATATCCAGACTTCTATGCTCGACCGGATGCGGGACGAATCAACCAATCTCAAAGACGCTGCCAATTTGCTGATCTCGACCACCCGCTCCAACATGATGATCCAGACCCGCACCCATGCGGCCGTGATTGCAATCTTGGGCGCTGATTCGCTAGACCGTTTGGTACATGTGGTGTGTTTCGATTTACCCCTTTTGTTGGATATCGATGCCGCCTCGCTCTGCCTAGAGACGGGTGAAGAGGGCTTTCCTGAATTGGGCGACACCGACATTCGTTGGTTTGCGCCTGGCACCGTCGACAAAGTCTTGGGCGGCCCGGATGAATTTGCAGCATTGATCGAACACACCAAAGACGATGGATCCGTTTTCGGTGAAGCGGCCGGCATTGTAAAATCAGCGGCGCTTGGCCGTTTGCAGCCGGGTTATGGCATACCCAACGGATTACTTGCCTTGGGATCGCGCAATCGAGGCGCCTTTCACGGTGGCCAAGGCACAGATTTGTTGATTTTTATTACCCGCGTTTTGGAGCTAACGCTCAGTCGATGGCTGTCCACAAAGTAGCTCAAACTGGTTTGATCGAATTCGCCGCCGAACCTGCTGTTCTCAAGGCAATTGAAGACTGGCAGATTTGGATGACGGTGGAAAAAAATTACTCGGCCCATACGCTCGATGCATATGGCCGCGACCTCTCTGCTTTTTTTAGATATTTAAGCGGGCATCTTGGGTTTGCCCCGGGCCTCAGTGATCTTGAGAGCTTAACAACAGCCGATTTTAGAGGCTATCTCGCCAAGCGTCACAATGATGGGTTATCTCGATCCTCTACCGCCAGAGCGGTTTCCACGTTGAGAAATTTTTTTCGCTTTTTGGATCGAGGCGAACTGGTTCACAACGCTGCCATCAAGGCTGTCAAAACACCGAAATTGCCGCGCAGTATTCCGAAACCTTTGTCAGAAGTTGAAGCTAAAGAAGCCCTTTTAACCATCGGCGAGCTCCATGATACCCCGTGGATTGCTGCCCGGGACATGGCGATCCTGACCCTGCTCTATGGCTGCGGATTGCGGATCAGCGAAGCCTTGAATTTAAATCTCGAGGATGTCCCGGATAGAGATTCAATGGTCATTACCGGTAAAGGCAACAAACAACGTGTTGTTCCGGTGCTTCCGATCGTGGCAGAGGCCATTCAATATTATGTAAATCTATATCCCAAACATTTGAAAAAGAGCGGACCGCTTTTTGTTGGCGCACAGGGCAAACGTCTTAATCCCGGCGTTGTCCAACGCCAGGTCCGAAAATTAAGGGCTTTGATGGGATTGTCGGCAACCGCAACGCCGCATGCACTGCGCCATAGTTTTGCCACGCATTTGCTCGCGGGCGGCGGTGATTTACGCACCATTCAGGAATTACTGGGCCACGAATCTCTGTCGACAACCCAACGCTACACCGAAGTCGATCAGGCCCGCCTCATAGAGGTCTACCGGGATTCTCATCCACGGGCGCGACGCTGAGATAAATTCAACGGCCTTTGATTCTAAACGATAATTTGATTGGTACCCGGTACAATTTTACCGAGAGCCTTTGATTCTAAACGATATTTTGAAAAGCACTGAGCACTGCACCAAGGTGGGATAAAACTATCGGATCAGCGCCATTACGTCATTTGAATACCAGGCCATGGCGAAAAATCCGCTGACCACGACAGCCATCCAAAATCCAGCAAGCTTAAAGGCGCGCGCCCGGCGTTTTGCGCGGCGCATTGCGTTTATTTTAACTTGGCGTTGTTTACGCAGTTTAATTCGACGTTTGCGAGATTCGGCTTCGTCTTCAAGTTGCATACGCCCCTCAATGAGCTTTTGTTCGTCGATCAGTTGACGCGATTCTTGAAATGTGTCGCGTTCCAGATTATGGGGGGACATGCTGTTCATAATGTTTCCTCGTCTTTCCTAAACGCCTTTTGCTAGAAAAAGGATCGGGCGTTTTCTTCCACACTAGAAAACATACATTACTATAACCTAGGGTTTTCCACAGTGATGCGGATCACAGGTTGAATACAAATCAATAAACCTCGCCTTCTGGCTGTAATCGGGCGCAGTGGCGCACCGGGCTTTCACCTAAATTCAGTGAATGCCGTGCAAATAGATTGAAATTATTTTGCGAGCAAGCTTGTTATATCGCCGGAATACCAAGTGGCAGCAAACAATCCACCGGCGATAATCAATATCCATAACCCGGCAAGCTTAAAGGCGCGCTTACGGCGGCGATCACGGCGTTCAACCACTAATTTGGCTTGGCGCTGCTTACGCAATTTAACGCGACGTTTCCTGGCGTCTTCTTCGTCTTCAAGTTGAAGACGTCCCTCGACGAGCTTTGCTCATTTTCAGCATCAGATTTAGTCGTTTCTCGATCTAAATACTGCGTGGCTATATTGTTCATAACCTTTCCTCGGTGTAACTTTTCTAAGTATTACAAGGCTCTATCCAAATTATCTGGATTTATACCTTAAATATACTAGGGAAAACCCTAATAAAAGGTTTTTATGTTGGATTCAGGATTAATTGAAGTGTTGAATTAGGACGGATTTAGCGCAATATCGGCCAGAAATGCCGCTAAATTCCCCGGCGTTCCTTCATCGCAGCGCTTAACGTACCGTCATCAAGGTAATCAAGCTCGCCGCCAACCGGGATTCCATGTGCCAAGGCGGTAACCGTCACGCCGGCATCCGTCAATCGATCGGTTATATAGTGCGCGGTGGTTTTGCCGTCGACCGTGGCACTTGTTGCCAGAATAATTTCCGTGACGACCTCACCTTTAGCGCGGGCCAATAAACTATCGAGCATAAGATCATCAGGTCCAACGCCATCCAAAGGCGACAACACGCCTCCGAGCACATGATAGAGACCCTTGAAGGTCGCGGTGCGTTCCAGCGCCCAAAGATCTGCGATATCCTCAACGACACAGATTATTGCCGCATCTCGTTTGACGTCGGTACAGATCGCGCAAGGATCTGCGGTGTCTAGATTTCCGCAGTTAGAGCAGGTTTTTACGTTTTCAGCGGCGGCTTCCATCGCAACGCCAAGCGGTTTCATCAAAGATTCGCGATTTTTGATCAAATGCAATGCCGCCCTTCGCGCTGAGCGTGGACCGAGCCCCGGCAGTTTCGACATCAGTTGAATAAGACGATCTATTTCAGTGGTAGCCATAATATTGCCCCTCAAACGCCGGGCGAACGCATCCGCGTTCTTGGCTTCGCCACATTAGTGGCGGCCCACGCTTGTGGGCTCCTCAAATCAAAATGAATTTCATTTTGCTTTTCGGTCATTTTTAAAACGGTAGTTTGAACCCAGGTGGCAGTTGTAAGCCACCGGTCATTTCTGACATTTTCTCAGAGACTTTGACTTCAACTTTTGACTTGGCATCATTGAACGCCGCGACAATGAGATCTTCGAGAACCTCGGGATCGTTCGGGTCAATGAGGGACGGGTCAATTTTTACGGTGCGAACGTCACTTTTACCGGTGAGCGTGATTTCAATCATGCCAGCGCCGGACGAGCCAGTTACTTCCATTTCCGAAAGCTTATCCTGCATCTCGGTCATTTTTGACTGCATCTCTTGGGCCTGTTTCATCATTTGACCGAGATTTTTCATGCGTCGTCGTCTCCTTCATAATCGTCTACAATATCGCTTGGATTTTCTTTCAGCTCGCCACCAAGTTCGCGGACATCACTGATTTCAGCCCCGGGAAATGTCTCCAACACCGATTGCATAAAGGGCGTCTTGGCAATTTCCTCTAACCGAGCAGCTTTGACGGCATCTTCGCGTTGTTGAACAGAGTCCGCGCCCTGCTCATCAAGCGAGACCGTTACCACCCAGCGGCGATCGGTTGCATTATTTAAAAATCGTGTGAGATCATGAGTGAATTCGCGCGGCGTGTTGTCAGCCGGCTGAAAGATAATGGTGCCAGGTTCAAACCGTACAAGATGAACATTACTAACAAGGTTCGCCCGCAAAATGCGTTCGTTCATTTTATCAGCGAGTTCAACAACCTCATCAAAGGTTTGCGGACTGGCTAAATTTTCACCAATCGGCTCGGAGACGGCTTGAGTTTCAGTTTGCGTGATAGCTACCTGATCAATGGCGGCGGCAGACTGCGCGCCACTTCCTTGAGCAGCCATATTGACAATGGGCTGGCTACCGCTACCTGATGGAGGAGGCGTATTCGGCGCTGTGGTGACGACCTCAGGGCTATCTTTCAGGGCTTTTACAGCATCTGCGGGTGTCGGCAGATCGGTTAAATAGGCCAAGCGAATTAAAATCATTTCGGCCGCCTGGATTGGCGAAGGCGCAGATTGCGCTTCCCGCAGGCCTTTCAGCAGCATCTGCCAAGCCCGCGTTAGCGCGCCCATTGAAAGGCGTTCAGTCAAATCTTTGCCGCGGACCCGGTCAGATTCCGGCACCATCGCACCATCTGCAACGCCCGGCGTTACTTTGACCCGCGACAACCAATGAACGACTCCGAGCAAGTCCTGCAAAACCAAAACCGGATCAGCACCATTGGCATAATCTCCATCGAGCATTTCAAGTGCGCCGGAGACATCGCCTTTCATCACCAATTCAAACAAATCAAAACTGCGTTCGCGGTCGGCGAGGCCGAGCATCTCGCGCACCGCCTCTTGGTCCAATTCCGCGCCGCCATCGGCACCGGTTGCGACGGCTTGGTCAAGCAAGCTTTGGCCATCGCGAACCGAGCCATCTGCGGCCCGTGCAATCAGCGAAATGGCAGCATCGGAAATCTTGACGCCTTCCTTCTCGGCGATCTGTTTGAAATTTTCGCTCAGCGTTTCGATATCGACGCGCTTAAGATCAAAGCGCTGACAACGGGACAAGACCGTCACCGGTACTTTCCTGATCTCGGTGGTGGCGAATATAAACTTCACATGGGCAGGCGGTTCTTCCAATGTCTTCAGCAATGCGTTAAAGGCATTACGAGACAGCATATGAACCTCATCAATGATATAGACTTTATAGCGCGCGGATACCGGCCTATAGCGCACGCCTTCGATCAATTCGCGTATATCATCGACGCCGGTGCGGCTTGCCGCGTCCATCTCCAGAACATCAACCGAACGATCCTCAGCGATGGCCTGACAATGCTCACATTTACCGCAAGGCTCGATCGTGGCGTCGCCTTTGCCATCCGGGCCAACACAGTTGAGCGCCCGGGCAATAATACGGGCTGTCGTCGTTTTACCGACACCTCTGACGCCGGTCAGGATAAAAGCATGGGCAAGGCGGCCAGATTCGAACGCGTTTTTGAGCGTGCGCACCATAGCATCTTGACCAATGAGGGCGGTAAAATCAGTTGGACGATATTTGCGCGCCAGGACCTGATATTCACCATTATCAGAAACTTCAGCACTGGAATTGTCTTCAGGAATATCTTTTGGGTCGCTCATTCCACCGCACTTTAAGTGACTTGTAGCTGGAAATTTAGGTGGGAGACCGAACACGCAACCCGAAAATAAATCTCGTTACGGCTGCTTCCTTCCGGATCTGACCGGGTTGGCGAGCAATTCGTCCACGGTCGATCTCCCGAAATGATTATAGCAGTTTGGGGGGGAGAGGTGGCAAGCTTGAATCGGCACTCCGGCCAACAATCTTTACGATGTTCTACTCTTCGACAACAAAAGAGCCAATCATGCCTTGTACCGTGCCTCGGTTCAGCGGTGAATAATAAAGATCGGTGGCAAAAATCCCAATTCCTTGTCCACCTTCAAAATCATACCAGCCATCGCGCACTGGAACGAAGTGAATTTCTTTAACTTCGCCAGGTTTGAGATTGATGCCAATTAAATTAACGCCGCTAATTTTTTCGGTTTAAGTCTGGATTTTGCGAATCGCCGTGGTTTTAAAAAAATCTTTAGCAACCAGAAAATGATCAACGTCGTCTCGATTCTCCACCAGCATGATATAGGGCTCGCCCTGCAACAAATGAATAATGGTCGGGCGAAATTCATTTTGCCGGATATCGATCTCAAACGTTTCGGCGACGCTCCAATCAGCAGCCTCGATAATTTCCTTCTGGTCGGGGATGTAGCCGTCACTATCGATGTGGGCGTATAGGTCCCCTTGAACACAGGAAGCCAGAAACACCACCGCTATGATTAATGCGAGGCAGCTTGAAAAATTGGTTTTTATAATGCCCGTCATGCGTTCCATCGGCCCAAAAGCTATAGATAGAATTTATGGCCCTAATTTACGTCAAAGGCTACCCAGAAATATATAACAAATATAATTGCTTGATCTGCCAAGCTGTGCATACATGCGGCTCATGAATTCTAGATTTTATTATGACGACATTACCCTAGATCGCGCCCATCACCTTAGAACGGATGAGACCTGGCTTTCTTCTAATTTGTCAGGCAGCAATGCTCGGGTTATCCCTGTTTGGCAAAATCAAAGTCTGATCTTTGCCGGTGATAGACCAGAGGCTGCTATTTTGGGCGGCACCGACGCAGAAAACATACGTCAGCATGCTTCAACGCTGATTTTTTTAGGCATGGAAGGCGATATAATTTATAGCGCCGCCGATCTCTCTCATTTGGAAGACCCCCACTCTATCAATTTGCCGAATAATTCGGGTTTCGAGGATTTACGGCGGTTGGCCACGACGCTGGATCCGATCGATGCCGGCTACCTTGCCTATGCACGGGCGCTTGTTCACTGGCATCAAAATCACTTGTTTTGTGGTGTGTGCGGCACGGCAACCGTTGCCGGCCGCGGCGGACATGAACGCGCTTGTGCGAATCAAAGCTGTGGTAAGGTGCATTTTCCGCGCACCGATCCGACTGTTATCATGTTGGTGACCCATCCCACCGAAGAAAAATGCCTGCTTGGCCACAACAAAAAATTTCAGGGCTTGCGTTTTTCGACCATTGCCGGATTTGTTGAGCCAGGGGAAATGTTAGAGCAAGCAGTTGCCCGCGAAGTTTATGAAGAAACCAACATTGAAGTGGTCGACGTCGAGTATAAAGCCTCTCAACCTTGGCCGTTTCCAGCTTCAATCATGCTCGGTTTTAGAGCCCATGCGGTAACGACTGAGATCATTTGCCATGACCAGGAGCTTATCGAAGCTAAATGGTTCTCCCGCGAGGAAGTCCTCGAAATGGCAGCCGGCAACGAAGCTTTACCGCCGAGCAATCTCTCCATATCCAGATGGCTGATTGATGGCTGGCTTTATGAGAAATAATTGTCTTATAGTGAGTCAGTAAATCTGGCAATAAATCGGGCAATAAACCAGGTAAAGGAGCGCAAAGCATCAATGAGCGCTAATTCAAATGGCAATGGAAACGGTGCTCGGCAGGCCTTGCAAGAAGCCGAATCCGCGCTCGAAAAAGCGCTCTCAGAACAAGATGCACTCAAAGAACACGTCATGAGCGAGGTTAAACAATTCGCCCACGATATCAAAAATCCGCTGACGGCAATGATCGGTCTGAGCAAACTAATGAAAATGGGACTGACCCCGGCCGAAAAAGTGGTACCCAATGCCGCTATAATTCATCAGTCTTCAACGCGCATCTTAGAACTTTGCGAGGATATGCTGCTCGATACAGAAGCCGCACTTCAAGGCGACGGGTCGAAAAGCAAAGCGGCGAACGAAAATAAAATTTAGGATGTCGACGCCGCTGAAATGATTGAGGAAGTAACCTCTCTCTATACCGACATGGCAAAAGAACGTGACATTCGTTTGTCGGCAACGGTGTCGGAGGATTTCCCTAAAATAAATACCATTCCGCGCCACCTTTATCGTTCACTCACGAATATTCTATCCAATGCGATGAAATTTACGCCCGGCGGCGGCACCATTGAAATTAATGCTGATGTTGATGAGTCTGAAGATGCCGTCATTTTTGTCGTGCGCGATTCTGGTGAAGGCATTCCGGCAGAGCAAATTCCGCATATTCTCAAACCCTACAAAACCACTGTCTCGCCCCATGGCGACAAAGGCACTGGCCTTGGCTTATCGATCGTCAATCAACTGATGCTGGAGCTTGGTGGCAAGATGGAAATTACCAGCCGCGAACATGAAGGCACGACAGTCACGCTGCGCTTCCCCAAAAATATGACGCGCTAGGTTTCTGGCTGGTACGCCGGCAATTCTTTTACGGCCAGCGCTTTGAACTCATCTGGAAATGGCGTGCTGGTGCGCGTATTTAGATCCATATTCACGGTTACAAAGCGGCTGCGAAAGAGTTCTTGATCATCATCGGCATTAAAAAAGCGATGCTGCATGATGAAAGACTTGGTTCCAATATGCTCGATTGCCGTCGCCAAATAAAACTCATCGCCTTCGTGGATTTCCTTGAGAAATTCAGATTCTTCTTTATGCAACGCAAAAGATGTTCCGCGCTCGGGAATATCTTCAATGGGTTCTCCCAACAGCGCCATGATTTTAAACACGCCCTTGCTGAGGGTCTCAAAATAATACTGGATATTCATGTGACCCAGCGCATCACACATCTCATGGGTGACGCTACGCCGAATTATTTCGCGAAAATTAGAAGCTGTCATCAACGCTACTCGGCACCATTTTTATTGATGATGTCGCGAACAGGATTACGTGGATAAGCGCCCATAATCCGAACTTCATGGGTGAAAAAGGACAGCTCTTCCAAGGCGAGACGCACATTATTGCTTTCGGGATGGCCATCAACTTCTGCATAGAACTGAGCCGCGACAAAGCCGCCGCCGACAAGATAACTTTCAAGCTTCACCATGTTGACGCTGTTGGTGGCAAAGCCGCCGAGTGCTTTGTAAAGCGCCGCCGGCACATTGCGAACGCGAAAGACAAAGCTGGTCATAACATCGCTTTCGTCCGGTGCCAGATCGAGCGCGTCCTTAGCCATCAGCAAAAAGCGCGTTGTATTATGTTGTGCGTCTTCGATATTGCCGCGCAGCGAAATGAGACCGTAAATCTCACCGGCCAATTCGGAAGCGATTGCGCCATGCGCTTTTTCTTCGCGCTCAGAAATATCACGGGCCGCAGCAGCGGTATCGACATGCACCATTGGCTGCAAGCCTAATTCTTGGATTATATTGCGGCATTGGTTGAGCGCATGCACGTGGCTGTGGACATGCGTTAGCTCTTCAATCTTGGTGCCTTTAACAGCCAGCAAGTGGTGTTCGACGCGCTGAAAATGCTCACCGATAATGTGCAAACCCGAATCCGGCAATAGATGATGAATATCAGCCACCCGGCCCGCGACCGTATTGTCGATGGGGATCAGCAGATTTTTAGCTTTACCATCGCGCACCGCTGCAAAGGTGTCTTCAAACGTGTGACAAGGTAACGTTTCCATGTCCGCACACACAGCACGGCAGGCGAGGTCGCCATTGGCACCAAGCTCACCTTGAAAGGCTATAAGGTTATTTGGGTCGCTATTCATGGGGCTCGTATAACCGGGCGATGGCTATTTGTCCACCAAATCACTAAAGTGATTTGTCTAGAGCCTCACGTGCTTCTTCGACTTCATTTTCCCAATCAACATCAAGCGGTAACTCATCAATAAGGGCAACATCCATGCGCATGTCATTTTCAAGCGCGCGCTTGCCTTCGATGCGTTCGTTCAACTCACTATCAGTGGGTTCAAGTTTGACAAACCTGTCCAATTGCGCCCGCTGATAAGCATAGATTGGAATGTGATGGTAATACGGACCCTCACCGAGATCTTCTATATTGCGGCTGAGATCCTTAATCCGGCCAATTTTAGAAGCCGGAATCCAGCTGACATTTCGGCCTTCTTCCCATTCGACGGTGGCTTTGACAACGCTGGTGTTTTTCTCATCGCCGTCCTGCAACGGGCAAACCAATGTTGCGATCGCGACTTCATAATCAGCCAAAGGATACAAAAGCGCGCGAATGTATTTAGGATCAATCGCCGGCAAATCGTCGTGCAAATTGATGATAATATCGTGGCAATAAAAACGATCAAACTTGTTCACCGTTGCCGCAACGCGGTCAGCGCCTGATTCCGTCCGATAGTTATGGGTCTTTAAATGATGGTCCGGATCGGTGCGATAGATGTAGGCACCTGCTTCGCCAACCGCGTCGGCGATTTCATCATCAACACAATCAACAATCACATTACCGCAGCCAGCTTCAATTGCCCGACTCCAGGTGTGGACGATCATCGGTTTACCGTGGATATCCAACATTTGCTTTTTCGGGATACCATTTTCATCAACCTGTGACGGAATCACGATCAATGGATTACGTTCTGTCATGCTCAATTCTCTCAAAAAATATTATTTTTGTTCCCCACCGCTGCTTCCTATATACATTTTATTCCGCTTCATCTATACCCAGTTCGCAAATTTCAGTAATTAATACGTTACATATGATTTTATTAGCATGTTTTAGTCCCTATATTAAACCTAGGTTTAGAACGCTATAATTGACCAAGCATTGAGGGACCAAGAAGGAAAAGGCCATGTGGAGCACAAAAACCAACAATATATTAGGCGCCATCATTGTAGCCGTTTGGCTGATTGTCGGCAGTAATTATATCGGCAATCTCCTCATTCCGCCGTTTGAGCCTGTGCATGAAGCAACGGCTAAATCCGGCAATTCTGAAGCGCCAGCCAAAAAAGAAGCTAAAAAAGCGGAACCCGCGCAACCCTTGCCAATCCTCTCGGCCTCAGCCAATGCCGATAAAGGCAAAAAAGTCGCCAAGAAATGCGTGTCCTGCCACACCTTTAAAAAAGGCGGCAAAAATAAAGTCGGCCCGAACCTGTTTGGTATTATCGGCGGCGCGCGTGCAAAGGCCGCCGGATTTAAATATTCCAATGCCATCACAAAGATGGGCGGCAATTGGAGCTATGAAGATATGAATAAGTTCCTGACCAAACCAAAAAGCTTTTTGCCCGGCACAAAAATGGCCTTTAATGGTTTGAAATCGGCGGGCGACCGGGCGGCGGTTATCCTGTTTTTGCGGAGCTTCGCCGATACACCTGCAGCCCTGCCTAAATAACGCGTCCCGGGGCAGCTTCAATGACAGTCCCCGCATCCTACGTAGACCTTGCTGGACGGCTGGCAGATATTTCTGGCCCGATCATCGCGCGCTATTTTCGCTCCGGCATTGAAATCGCCGATAAGGATGATGCCAGCCCCGTTACGGCGGCTGACCGAGAGGCAGAGGCGGCTATCCGCGCGATAATCGAAGCAGAATGTCCGGATCACGGTATTCTCGGCGAAGAACATGGCGCTCAAAATATAGAGGCTGAATATGTTTGGGTGCTGGATCCCATCGACGGCACCAAAGCCTTTGTTACCGGCAAGCCTTTATTCGGCACGCTGATTGCGCTGTGCCAAAACGGCGTGCCGGTACTGGGCGTTATCGATCAGCCGATTTTGAAAGAGCGCTGGGTCGGTGCAGAAGGCCACCCAACGACCTATAACGGGGAAGCCGTTTCGGTTCGAGCTTGCGCGGATATCGGCGATGCCTGGCTCTATGCAACATCACCCTCGATGTTTAAAGGGCCAAATGAAACAGCTTTTAACCGGCTTGCAGAGGCGGTGAAGTTTCCACTCTATGGCGGCGATTGTTATGCTTATGGGCTGTTGTCCTCCGGCTTCACGGACATTGTCTGCGAGGCATCCATGCAGCCTTATGATTACTGTGCCTTGGTCCCCGTGGTCAAAGGTGCGGGAGGCAAAATGACAGATTGGTCGGGTGAAGCTCTAACAATGTCGTCCGATGGCACAGTCCTGGCAGCGGGTGATGCGAGCATCCACCAAAGTGCAATTGACCTCCTCGCGCAATAATTACCAAAAGTTCATTTAAATAGACTTGATCCTGCCACAATCTCGCCCACAATAGCGTTAAGTATAAAAAGAGTTTGGGAAGGCAGAGATGAGTCAAATACGAAAATTTGCTTTTGGTCTGGCGGTAGCTGTGATTCCGGCGGTGGGATTGGCTCAAGAAGCGCCAAAACCTGTTCATGGGCTCGCCATGCATGGCAGTCCCAAATACGGACCCGACTTCAAGCATTTTGAATATGCAAATCCGAACGCGCCTAAGGGCGGTTCCGTGCGCCTCAGTTCCATCGGCACGTTTGATACGTTCAACCCCTACACCATCAAAGGCGTACCGGCGGCCGGTATTGGCGGCTTTGTCTATGAAACCTTGATGATCGGTTCCGAAGATGAAGCCTTCGCGGAGTATGGCCTTTTGGCAGAAAGCGCTGAAATGCCGGAAGATCGCTCTTGGGTCGCGTTCACCTTGCGGAAAGAGGCGCGCTGGCATGACGGCAAGCCGGTCACCGTCGAGGATGTCATCTTCAGTCTTGATGCACTCAAAACCAAAGGCCGGCCATTTTACCGGTTTTATTACCGCGGCGTCACCAAAGCCGAGAAGGCTGGCGAGCGGCGGATAAAATTTACCTTCGGCGGCGGTGAGAACCGCGAGCTTCCCTTGATTGTCGGACAGCTGCCGATCTTGCCCAAACATGTTTGGGCCGGCAGAGATTTTTCCAAAACAACGTTGGAGCCGCCGATTGGCAGCGGCCCTTACGAAGTTAAATCCTTTGACGCTGGCCGTTCGATCACGCTTGAGCGCCTTAAAAATTATTGGGGGGCGAATTTGCCTGTCAAATCCGGCATCAATAATTTCGACGAAATTCGCTTTGATTATTATCGCGATTCCACTGTCGCGCTCGAAGCTTTTAAGTCAGGCGAATATGATTTCCGCCAGGAGAACACCTCCAAAATTTGGGCGACGGGATACGCATCACCTGCTTTCAAAAAAGGGCTCTACAAAAAGCAAAACATCCGCCACGAAAACCCCACGGGGATGCAAGGCTTTGTCTTCAACACGCGAAAAGATTTTTTTAAAAGCGCAACGCTTCGCAAAGCCTTCGCCTATGCGTTTGATTTTGAATGGACAAATAAAAATCTGTTTTATGGGCAATACGCACGAACCAAGAGCTTTTTCTCAAACTCAGAATTGGCCTCCAGAGGCTTGCCATCGCCGGAAGAGCTAAAAATCCTAAATCCGTTGAAGGGCAAAATTCCACCGGAAGTCTTCACTCAAACATATGATCCACCCGGTACCGATGGCACAGGGCGCATTCGGAGAAACCTGCGCAAAGCTAAAAATCTCTTGAGCCAAGCGGGTTGGATAATCAAAAACAAGAAACTCGTGAGTTCAAAGACCGGCAAACCCCTTGAATTTGAAATTCTTTTAATCTCGCCGGCCTTTGAGCGCATCGTGTTGCCTTTCGTTCGGAACTTAAAACGCCTTGGCGTCATCGCGTCTGTCCGAACTGTTGATACCGCGCAGTATCGCAAACGTCTCGACACTTTCGACTTTGATATGATTGTCGGCTCCTTCGGCCAGTCTCTCTCACCCGGCAATGAACAGATGAGCTATTGGGGCAGCGCCGCGGCTGAGCGCACAGGCGGGCGAAATTGGATCGGCATCAAAGACCCGGTCATCGATAAACTGATAGATTTGGTCATTGCAGCACCTGACCGCGAAGCCCTCATCACCCGCACCCGTGCTCTGGACCGTGTACTTTTATGGAATCACTATATTATTCCGCAATGGCATATTCAGTCTTTCCGCGTTGCCTTCTGGGATAAATTCGGACGACCTGCCAAATCTCCTAAATATGGGCTTGGCTTTGATACGTGGTGGGTTGATACCAATAAAGCCAAGGCGCTGTCCTCTAAACTCACCAGCACAAAAAAATAAGTAAAGATTACAAGTAATTAAGTTGACGCCGGAACCAGAACCAATAGATAAATAGGCCATGCTCGCTTATATCATCCGCCGCCTTTTGCTGATCATCCCGACGTTGTTTGGGATTATGGTGATTAATTTCGCGGTCGTTCAGTTTGCACCGGGCGGCCCGGTTGAGCAGGCGATCTCACAAATTCAAGGCACAGCCGTTGATGCAACGGCGCGGGTATCGGGCTCCAGCCAATCGGATTCAACGCCGGGCACTCAATCCCCTGCCATCGGCAGCGGCGGCGGCAGTGCCAGCAAATATCGCGGTTCCCGCGGTCTCGATCCTGACCTCATCAAAGAACTTGAAAAACTATACGGCTTCGACAAACCGGCGCATGAGCGGTTTATAAAAATGATCAAAAACTATGCAATGTTCGATTTCGGCGATAGTTTTTTCCGTGACCGCAAAGTCGTTGATCTCGTCCTTGATAAAATGCCGGTCTCAATCTCGCTCGGTCTTTGGACGACTTTGTTGGTCTATCTAATCTCAATTCCACTCGGCATCGCAAAATCGGTACGGGACGGTGATGCTTTCGATATTTGGACAAGTTTTATCGTGATAATTGGGTACGCTATACCCGGCTTTTTGTTCGCTATTTTGCTGGTTGTCATGTTTGCCGGCGGCAGTTTCCTCGATATCTTTCCTTTGCGCGGGCTTACGTCGCCCAATTGGGATGAATTGTCATTAATTGGTAAAGTACTGGACTATTTTCATCATATGGTTTTGCCGATCACCGCACTGGTCATCGGCGGGTTCGCTAGCCTGACCATGCTGACCAAAAATTCCTTCATTGAAGAAATTAACAAACAATATGTCGTCACAGCACGTTCCAAAGGCCTCGAAGAAAAGCGCGTTCTTTACGGTCATATTTTTAGAAACGCGATGCTGATTGTGATTGCCGGTTTCCCGAGTGCCTTTATCGGTATTTTATTTACCGGAGCCATGTTGATCGAGATTATTTTCTCACTCGATGGACTAGGGCTATTGGCTTTTGAAGCCGTCATCAATCGCGACTATCCTGTAATTTTCGGCACACTCTATGTCTTCACCATTCTTGGCTTGGTGATGAACTTGATCGGCGATATCGCCTATCATGTTATTGATCCGCGGATCGATTTTGAAGCGAGCGAGGTCTAATTCTGATGACCCCGATCAATCAACGCCGCCTGGAAAATTTCAAAGCCAACCGCCGGGGATATATCTCGTTTTGGCTGTTTATGATTTTGTTTGTCGTAACCCTGTTCGCTGAAATTATCTCTAACGATAAACCACTGCTCGTTCAATATGACGGCGGCTATTATGTGCCAGTATTTATCTCCTATCCAGAAACAACGTTTGGCGGTGATTTCGAAACCGAAGCGGAATATAGCGACCCTGAGGTTATTGAACTGATCGAGGATAAAGGCTGGGTAGTCTGGCCGCTTATCCCTTACAGCTTTGGCACCATCGTCTATGATTTGCCAAGCCCGGCACCGTCGCCGCCGTCCGCTCAAAATTGGCTCGGCACAGATGATCAAGGCCGAGACGTTGTCGCCCGGCTGATATACGGCTTTCGAATATCTGTACTATTTGGTCTAATTCTTACCTTCTTTAGCTCAATCATTGGCGTCGCCGCCGGTGCGGTGCAGGGATATTTCGGAGGCTTAACTGATTTGCTCTTTCAGCGCTTTATCGAAATATGGTCGGGTCTACCGACATTGTTAATATTGATCATTCTAGCCAGCCTATTCGTGCCCAGCTTTTGGATGCTGCTCGGTATCTTATTGTTGTTTGGCTGGATGGGCCTCGTCGGCGTGGTCCGCGCGGAATTCCTGCGCGGACGTAATTTCAACTATGTATTAGCGGCGCGCGCGCTGGGTGTTTCAAATCGTAAAATAATGTTCAAGCACATCCTCCCCAATGCGATGGTCGCAACGATCACCTTTTTGCCGTTTATACTTTCCGGTGCGATCACCAGCCTCACCGCATTGGATTTTCTGGGTCTTGGGTTACCGCCCGGCTCCGCCTCTTTGGGTGAATTGCTCAATCAAGGAAAAGCCAATCTGCAAGCGCCGTGGCTCGGCATCTCCTCCTTTGTTGTCCTTTCAGTCATGCTGAGCTTGCTGATCTTTATCGGTGAAGCGGTGCGTGATGCGCTCGATCCTCGCAAGACCTTTAGGAACTAATCGGATGAGCGCACTTCTCAAAGTCAGTGATCTATCAGTCAGTTTCGGCAGAGGCGACAAGGAAGTAAAAGCCGTTCAAAACGTCTCGCTTGAGATAGAAAAAGGCCAGACGGTTGCCTTGGTCGGCGAATCTGGTTCCGGCAAATCGGTCACTGCTTTGAGCGTGATGAAACTGCTGCCCTATCCACAGGCCTGGCATCCAAGCGGAGAAATTCAGTTTGACGGCGACGAGATCATGGCTGCTGATGAGTCAAAAATGCGCAAAATCCGCGGCAATCGTATTTCGATGATTTTTCAGGAGCCGCTGAACTCGCTCAACCCGCTGCACAATATCGAAAAGCAAATCAGCGAAGTGTTGCATCTTCACAAGAACATGACACCCGACCAAGCCCATGCCCGCGTCGAAGAACTCCTTGATCTTGTTGGCATGCCAGAAGCCAAATCCCGCCTGCATTCTTTCCCGCACGAATTTTCCGGCGGCCAGCAACAGCGCGTCATGATTGCCATGGCGCTCGCCAATGAACCTGAATTGCTGATCGCCGATGAGCCGACCACCGCGCTCGACGTCACCATCCAGGCGCAGGTGTTGAAATTGCTCAAGGAACTCACTCAAAAGCTCGATATGGGTTTATTGATGATCACCCATGACCTCGGCATTGTTCAGCGCATGGCCGATACAGTTTATGTCATGAACGAAGGCCGCGTGGTTGAGCACAACAAAACCAAAGCTTTATTTGCCAACCCGTCCCACGAATACACCCAGCACTTATTGTCCGCTGAGCCCAAAGGAAGGCCGGACCCGGTCAAAGATATGGCCCATGAAGTCCTCAAAGCCGAAGATGTCCGGGTGTGGTTCCCGATTAAACGCGGCATCATCAAACATACTGTCGGTCATATAAAAGCGGTCAATGGCATTTCGATGACCCTCCATGAAGGCCAAACCATCGGCGTTGTCGGCGAGTCTGGTTCCGGTAAATCGACCCTTGGCCGTGCCTTGCTGCGCCTCGAATCCAGTAAAGGCAAAATAGATTTTATGGGCCATCAGGTGCAAAAATATGGCTGGAAAGCCATGCGTCCCTTGCGGCGGGAAATGCAAATTGTCTTCCAAGACCCGTTTGGCTCGATGAGCCCGCGCATGTCGGTCTTTCAGGTGATCGAGGAAGGCCTGCTTGTTCATCAATTGGGTGACAGTTATGAGGCGCGGCGCAAGCTGGTTGCCGAAGTCCTCGAAGAAGTTGAACTAGATTCCGGAACTATGGATCGCTACCCACATGAATTTTCCGGCGGTCAACGGCAACGCATATGCGTCGCCCGCGCCCTTGTGCTCCGGCCCCGCTTGATGGTGCTGGATGAACCAACTTCTGCCTTGGACATGTCGGTTCAGGCGCAAATTGTCGAACTGCTGCGCAATCTCCAGAAAAGCCACAAGCTGAGTTATATTTTCATTAGCCATGATCTGAAGGTCGTCCGGGCCCTCGCCCATGACATCATTGTTATTCGCCACGGCGAAGTTGTGGAAGCGGGGAAATCAGATGATATTTTTGACAACCCTAAAGAAGCCTATACCCAGGCGCTGATGAAAGCCGCTTTCGAAATCGAAGCCGATGAAAGCGGTGTGGTCTCTAATTAGTTATTAAAAGGTAAAATCGGGGGCGTAATAAGCGACATAGACCAGCGCGCCGCCCAGCAAAATCCGATAGATCACGAACGGTGTGAAACTGGCGCGACGCAACCACACCATCAGCAAAGAAATTGAGATCAACGCAAAAACAAAGGCCAGACCCGCGACGCTCATGGCATCGTCCAGAAGAACGGGATCATCCAATTTATACAGCTCATAGCCTTTCAGAGCACCGGCACCAATGATCGTCGGGATTGAAAGCAACAACGAAAACCGTGCCGCGTCCTGCCGCTCGACGCCCAAAAAACGCGCAGCGGACATGGTAATACCAGCGCGGCTGGTTCCCGGCACAAGCGCCACAATTTGCATAAGGCCAATGAAAAACGCGCCGCCAAAGGAAATATGTTCAATCTGGCGGACGGTCATATTCATCTTGTCAGCAATGTAGAGCACAACACCGAAACCAAGCGTTGCCCAGCCGATGATTTCAAGCGTCCTAAGATCAGCACCCATATATTTGTTGACGAAAAAGCCAGCTACGATCACCGGTAGAGTCGCCAAGACAAGTTTAAAAAATAGCCTGAACTCGTTGTCCAAATTTCGTCGATTGGACATCAGCCCCAAGCTGCGGCCCAAGGCCCGCGTCATACCAATCATATCCCGCCAGAAATACAGCATCACCGCCAACAGCGTGCCAACGTGAACGGCGACATCCATCATCAATCCCTGATCTGCCAATCCGCCCAATTTTGGCACCAAAATCAAATGCCCAGAGGAAGATATCGGCAAGAATTCCGTTATGCCTTGAACGGCGGCGAGGATTATAATTTGAGTGAGTGGCATGTCTTTTAAGCTCTTATATTTCTCTAAGTTTCAGTCGTCTAAACAATTTTGCTGATTATTGAATCGGAATAGCAGAACGACTGCTAATACTTCCTTAAGAGCCGGATCATATCTCAAAATATACGAGATATCACGCCCGATATTGCGTCAATTTTTTTCATAATTGGAACAATCCTTTCCTGTGGTAAATACTGAAGTAAGATCGCTGTTTACCTTGTGCAACTGGCGCTATAATAAAGAGATATGCGAACCCTATATCATCTTTGGCTGTCACCCTTCTCGCGCAAGGTAAGACTTGTTCTTGCCGAAAAAGATCTCGACTTCCATATGGAAGTCGAGCAAACCTGGGAACGGCGGCGTGAATTTTTAGCGCTCAATCCAACCGGCGAAGTCCCGGTTTTGGTCGAGCCGGATAACACGGTGCTCGCCGATTCAATGGCGATTTGTGAATATCTCGAAGAACAAACGCCAGAGCCAAACCTCATCGGCAAGCGACCCTATGACCGGGCAGAAGTCCGCCGTCTCGTCGCCTGGTTTGATCAAAAGTTTAATCTCGAAGTCACCGATAAATTGGTCAATGAGAAAGTCATGAAGCGCTTCTTAGGATTGGGCGAACCTGACTCGCGTGAAATACGAGCGGCGCAAGCAAACATTCACACCCATCTCGACTATATTACTTTTTTAACTGATCGGCGCTTTTGGCTGGCCGGCGAGCAAATGACTCTCGCCGACATCGCCGCCGCCGCCCATATATCCGCTGTCGATTATCTCGGCGATGTGCCATGGGAAGATTATAAATCAGCTAAAAATTGGTATGCGAGAATTAAATCTCGGCCAAGCTTTAAAGGCATCCTCGCCGATTCTATCCCCGGCCTCCCGGCGCCAAAACACTACGCCGACCCTGATTTTTAGTTTTGATTTTACAGTTACGAAAAGTCCATTTCCAGCCGATCATCGTCCGAGAAAAGCGTTTTTACGATTGCACGGTTGAAAAAGTGAAGTCGGTCAAATCCCGATAGATATTGATTGTTAGTTTGTCATTCTTTTTGACTACCGTGCTTTGATCAAACAACTGCACCACGGGCAGCCAATGGTCGCCTTTTTTGGTTTTTCGCGTGTTGATGACAAATTCATCATCAAGAACAAGCTCAAACCAAAAAACAACTCCGTCGCAAGTTCCGTCTTCGGTAATCTTCACATCGATTATGTTCTCCTCAATCGACGGCACGGCATT
>CAJXJM010000002.1 GCA_913054205.1 uncultured Rhodospirillaceae bacterium | reverse complement strand
AAAAGACTATGAAGAAATCAAAGATCTCTATCGTCCGGGTCATGCGGATTACACCTATCACCAGAAATATGGAAACCGCGATTATCGTGGATCCGGCCGCGCCAGCGCCCGCGAAACCGCCAGCCGGGTTGCCGCAGGTGCCATCGCGCGCAAAGTTTTAGGCGAAACTATTGACGTGCGCGGCGCTCTTGTACAAATGGGTCCGCATAAAATAGATCACGAAAAATGGGATTGGGCAGAGATCGACAACAACCCGTTTTGGTGCCCGGATGCAGAGATGGCAAAAAGCTGGGAAAGCTACCTCGATGGCATCCGCAAGGAAGGCTCTTCGATTGGTGCGGTCATTGAAATTGTTGCCCGCGGCGTACCTGTCGGGCTCGGCAATCCGGTTTACGATAAAATGGACGCTGATATCGCGAAAGGTTTGATGAGCATTAACGCTGCAAAAGGTGTAGAAATCGGTGCGGGCTTTGGCGCTGCTGAACTCAGCGGCGAAGAAAATGCTGATGAAATGCGCATGGTTGATGGACGACCAGCCTTCCTCTCCAATAATGCCGGCGGCATATTGGGCGGCATTTCCACCGGGCAAGACATCGTCGCACGCTTTGCCGTCAAGCCAACCAGTTCGATCACGACGCCGCGGCGAACGATCACAACGACGGGCGAGGAAACCGAGGTTTCCACCAAAGGCCGCCACGACCCTTGCGTTGGCATTCGAGGCGTCCCCGTAGGCGAAGCCATGGTTGCCTGTGTGCTGGCCGATCATATGTTGCGCCACAAAGCACAGTGTCGTTAGGCGGGTAGTTAGATGCCGCAACCAGATCACATTATTAAATTACCGCTGCCCGATTTAGACAGCCTCGACGACGACACCAAAAAATATTTTGCGATCTGCGAAGAGAAGCTCGGCATGGTGCCGAATGTGCTGCGCGCCTATACTGGTAATCTCGAAAAGTTTCGCAATTTCACTGCCTTTTACAACAAACTCATGTTGGATGAAGAAGACTGCAACCTCACCAAGCTTGAGCGTGAAATGATTGCCGTCGTCGTCTCCTCTGCCAACCGGTGTTATTATTGCCTGGTGGCTCACGGTCAGGCCGTGCGCCAGCTTTCAGACGACCCACACCTCGGCGAAATGATGGTGATGAACTACCGCGTTGCCGAACTTGATGACCGTACCCGCACAATGTTGGATTTTGTTTGGAAGCTGACAGAAAATCCGCACGATATTGGCGATCCAGATCGAGATGCATTGCGCGGCGCAGGCTTTGCCGAGCAGGACATTTTCGATATCTGCGATACCGCTGCCTTCTTTAATTACACCAACCGTATGGCGCATGGTTTGGATATGATGCCTAATGCCGACTATCATGAGATGGATCGATAACTGACCATACCCAATTAAGGGCGCAGGATGGACTCCGACAAACCAAATTTTGAAAGCGACCTGAAACAAGCGCAAAAAGACAGTGTCGCCAAAACTTTCGCATCGCATCCCACCGGCGATGGGCTTGCTGATATTGGCATTGATGCGCTGGAGACGGTAGAAACTCTTCTCAAACGATTCTATGAACAGGAAAAGCCAGACCAGCCTCTTGCCTGTGCAGCGGGCTGTACGTTTTGCTGCCATCAATATGTTGGGCTGAGCATGCCGGAACTCGCGATCTTAACAAAATTCATTCAATCGAACTTTGACGGTGCGCAGGTTACGAACCTCATCAGCAGACTAAATGACGTTGTCGGAAAAACCAAAGGCATGAGCCGCTTCGAACGCGCTGCTTCAAAAATTGACTGCCCGCTGCTGGATCAAGAAAGCCGTAAGTGCAGTATCTATACCGCCCGCCCGCCCGCTCACCTACCAAACACACATTCCGCGGTAATGATTTCGATACGATCGACCACTCGATACCCTTGCATGGAAGTTTCCGTGGTTAGAATGATATCCGCAGCGATCTCATCGATGACTTCGGTCGACAGTTCATCATATTGTTTGTTGTCGATGAGCTCTTTAATTTTCTTATCGCTTTTACCAAAAATGCCGAAAACCATAATCTTTCATTTGTTAAGTATCTCTAGAGAACGTCTGACATATCAAGTCCAAGAGCTTGCTTACTGTAAATAGTCGCGCTGAGATCCCAGCCGAGCGCAATATGAGACGCCGCCGCTTGAATGTCCCTAAAAGCTCGCTGAATGGGTTGACCTACGTAAATGCCTTGCCCACCGGTTGCTTCAAATACGCGCTGGGTTGCCGCCTTGGCAAGTTTGACGGCATAAGCTGCATTTCTGCGCGATCGCCCAAGATCAGCCATATCCAGCACTTTTCCAGAGACGATTAAATCCATATTTTCCTGAGCGGTAGACATCGCTAATAAACGCGCCGCCTCAATTTCTGCAGAAGCTTCCGCAAGACGCAATTGCAATCCTTGAATATCCCCGAGAAGCTTGCCTCGCACTTTGCGGGTTTTGAGCATTTCCTCAAAATCAGCCACGGCACCGGAAGCAATACCGACAGCAACGCCGGCGAGAGACGGCTGAGCAAATCCCAAATGCGGCATTTTAAAAACAGGCGCTGTATTGTGTTCAGCGCCTGGTGATTTCGCCACCGCCGTCAAGCGGGTGTCCAACACCCGATGATCCGGCACGAAGGTATCCTCAACTGTCACATCATGACTACCGGTCCCGGCAAGTCCGATCGTATGCCATGTATCCAGAACTATACGATCAGCAGCTGGCACCAACATGAAATGATGGCCGTGACCATATCCGCGACCGGGTCCATCTTCCGATTTCTCTCCGTCTGCATCCGGAAGCAAAACGCCGAGAATGGTCCAGCTTGAATGCTCGACGCCACTCGAAAAACCCCAACGTCCCGAAAGTTTCCAACCACCATCGACCCGCTCGGCCTTGCCGGTCGGAGCATAAGACGTGGATATCAGCGCTTCAGGATTATCATCCCACACATCGTGCTGAGCTTCGTTTGGAAAATGCCCCAAGTGACAATTATGCTCACTGAAAACATCCGCGACCCAAGCTTGCGATCCGCAACCTTTACCAAGTTCGATGACAACTTCAACCAGCGCATCCCAAGGCAGTTCCGCACCGCCAAAGCGCTTTGGCTGACACATTCGGGGTATTCCTGAGGCAACGATATCAGCTACAGTTTCGTCCGGCATGCGGCGTAACTCTTCGGCCTCAATCGCTCGCTCTCTAAATATGGGTGCAAGTTTTTTGGCCTGAACCAAATATTTTGAGCGCTGATCCTTATTTTCTATTTTGTGGTCGCCTTCAGGCATTGCTCTCCCCCATAAGAGTATTAAACTGTTGGCAGTGTTATAGCATAGAATTTAACGGGGGAAACTTTATGCGAGTCACGCAAACTGGGCTCTTGGTAAATGACGAACTACAGGCAACGTCAGGCCTGACGCTCTTTTCACCGCTTCATACGAGCACGGCATATCTACTCAATATGGCTGGAGAAACCGTGCATGAGTGGCACCTTGGCAATGCTTGCAGCGGTCTGGTTTATTTGCTTGAGAACGGCAATCTTCTCACCTCGGAAATGAGCCCGGAAGGCCCAACGGGGGTTAACGGTAAAGGCGGCTATATCCGGGAATATGACTGGCAAGGAAATCTCATTTCTGAATTTATCGATCATGCGCAGCATCACGATGTACGCAAGCTGGACAACGGCAATCTTCTTTATATTGGCTGGGAGACCATACCTGCCGAAAAAGCCGCCCGCGTCCAGGGCGGCATTGCCGGCACCGAGCATTCAGACGGCAGCATATACGGCGACTATATAAAGGAAGTCACATCGAGCGGTGAAACCGTTTGGGAGTGGCATTTCCAGGATATGGAAATCGAGAACTACCCGCTCCATCTCGAAGTTCCTCGCGCTGAATTCGCCCATATGAATTCTTGTTTTCCGCTGCCCAATGGCGATGTTTTGGTTAGCCTACGGCGCAACAGTATGCTTGCTGTCATCGACCGCGAAACTAAGAATTTTAACTGGGAGATGAGCGATCTCTCCTGGGGCATGCAGCACGACGCCCAAATGCTGGAAAACGGAAACATTCTATTCTTCGCCAACGGCTTTACGACATTTAATTTTCCGCATTCGCGCGTTATCGAGCTTGATCCCCAATCTCGCGAAATCGTTTGGGATTATAAGGGCTCGCCGCCGCTGTCTTTTTTCAGCCCCCATATCAGCGGCGCCCAACGACTGAGCTCCGGCAACACGTTGATTTGCGAAGGCGGCTGGGGGAGAATTTTTGAAGTCACATCCGACGGCAAGATTGTTTGGGAGTATATTTCTCCCCATGAGAAAGAGTTTCCAAATGGCGGACTCTTAAATTGGGTCTTCCGCGCCTATCGCTATGCCGAAGAATCTTCCCAAATCAACGGTCGCGCTTTGGCTTAATTTACTACCGCAAGTACGTAGAAATAGATCTAGAAATTTGCTATAATCTTCCTGTCAATATCGACTTAACCTCAACAAGGAAGGTAGATGGGTTATGATAACCCCGATTGAACCACCTGGCCAATTCAAGCCTCCTTGTCATGAGGGGGCAGGAATCTGAAAATTTAAAATTGTGCCGGACGTTTATGGCGTCCGATGAAAAATCCGACATTTTTGTTGGAACATACAGCTAAAATGCTGAGAAACCCCGTGAGGCCCAGAGCCCGCGGGGTTTTTTTGTTTTCTGCTATGAGTGCCGGGCCGCGATCAGGAATTCGACATTTCCTTCCGGCCCGGTGATCGGACTTTTAGCGATACCGTCAACGCGCCAATCCGGAAAGGCATCCAGCCATGTTGAAATTCGGTCGCAGACTTCCTGGTGGAGGTTGGGATCACGGACCACGCCTTTCTTGCCGACCTGATCTTTACCGACCTCGAATTGTGGTTTGATGAGTGCGATCATCTTGGCGTCTTGTGCCGCCAATTTCATCGGCGCAGGCAGGATCGTTTGCAACCCGATAAAACTCGCATCGCAACAAATGAAATCGATTGCTTCAGGAATTTCATTTGACGTGATATGGCGTGCGTTGGTGCGCTCCAAAACAATCACCTGCTCATCTTTACGAATTTTCCAGGCGAGTTGCCCATGCCCGACATCAACTGCGTAAACTTTTGCAGCTCCTCGGCTAAGCAGCACATCCGTGAAACCGCCTGTCGACGCCCCAACATCAAGACAGATCGCGCCGGTGACATCGTAGTTAAAATGATCGAGCCCATGATCGAGCTTGAGCCCGCCGCGCGACACCCAGGGATGATCCGGCCCTTTGAGTTCCAGGGGCGTGTCTTCACGGATTTGCGTGCCGGCTTTATCGAGGCGTTTGGTTTCGCTATAGACCAGCCCGGCCATGACCAAAGCTTGAGCGCGGCTGCGTGATTCTGCGAGCCCACGATCTACCAAGAGCTGATCTAATCTTCGTTTCGGAACGGAAGCCATTTCGAAATGCAGGCTAAGCGCTGGCGGGCGTGATGCCTTCGCGGGTTTCAGCTGCCTCACCGAGTGCCATCAAAGCCATCGCAACAATATCCGGGCGTTTTAAGCCAGCGATCTCATATTGTTTTTCAGGCTTCTCATGATCGATGAATATATCCGGCAAAGTCATCGCCCGGAATTTAAGCCCTTTATCAAAAGCGCCTTCATTGGCCAGGAACTGCATGACATGGGCAGCAAAGCCACCAACAGCACCTTCTTCGATGGTGATCAGCACTTCGTGTTCTTTGGCGAGCCTCAAGATCATTTCCTGATCAAGTGGTTTGACGAAACGCGCATCAGCAACTGTTGTAGACCAGCCTTTGGAGGCAAGTTCGTCGGCAGCTTCCATGACTTCGCGCAAACGACCGCCGAGCGTCAACAACGCAACAGATGTGCCTTCGCGTAATATCCGGCCCTTACCGATTTCCAAAGGCGTACCAATCTCGGGCATATCGACGCCGAGACCTTCGCCGCGTGGATAACGGAAAGCCGAGGGACGATCATCGATTTGAACCGCAGTTGCCACCATGTGTTTGAGCTCAGCCTCATCCGAAGCCGCCATCACAACAAAATCCGGCAGGCAGGCGAGATAGGTTATATCAAACGAGCCTGCATGGGTCGCGCCGTCCGCGCCAACCAGCCCTGCCCGATCTATGGCAAACCGCACCGGCAGCTTTTGGACCGCAACATCATGCACGACCTGATCATAGGCGCGTTGCAAGAAGGTCGAATATATCGTCACAAAAGGCTTATAGCCTTCAGTTGCGAGGCCGGCGGCAAAAGTCACACCGTGCTGTTCCGCAATACCAACATCAAATGTGCGATCCGGGAACGCGTCACCAAACTTATCAAGGCCGGTGCCGGAGGGCATCGCGGCGGTGATTGCAACCAATTTGTCGTCTTTCTCGGCTTCTTTGATCAACGCGTCTGCATAGACGCTGGTGTAGGACGGCGCATTGGATTTAGGCTTGTCTTGTTTGCCGGTCACGACATCAAATTTAGAAACACCGTGATATTTATCAGGTGATTGCTCGGCCGGCTCATAGCCGTGGCCTTTTTCGGTCACGACATGCAGCAAGATCGGACCGCTTTCCTCGGTATCGCGTAAATTTTTCAGCAGCGGCAGAAGGTGATCAATATTGTGGCCATCAATCGGACCGATATAGAAAAACCCAAGCTCTTCGAACAACGTGCCGCCGGTTAATATACCGCGGGCATATTCCTCCGCCCGGCGTGCGGTTTCTTCGACTCGTCTGGGTAATTTTTCGGCGATCTCTTTGGCGAAGTGGCGGATCGATTGGTAAGACTTGGAGGATATCAGGCGCGACAGATAGGCACTCATCGCACCGACCGGCGGCGCAATCGACATGTCGTTGTCATTCAATATAACAATCAGTCGCGACTCGTTGGAGCCCGCGTTATTCATCGCCTCATAGGCCATCCCGGCACTCATGGCACCGTCACCAATGACCGCAATAACGTGGTTTTTACCACCACTAAGATCGCGGGCAACGGCCATGCCGAGCCCCGCCGAGATCGACGTCGAACTGTGCGCCGCGCCAAACGGGTCATATTCGCTTTCAGTGCGTTTGGTAAATCCAGAAAGCCCGCCGCCCTGGCGCAAGGTGCGGATACGATCCCGCCGGCCAGTTAGAATTTTGTGCGGGTAGGCTTGGTGGCTCACATCCCAGATCAAACGATCATGCGGCGTGTCAAAAACATGATGCAAAGCAACCGCCAATTCGACAACGCCAAGGCTCGCGCCAAGATGCCCGCCGGTAATTGAGACGGCATCAATCGTCTCAATCCGCACCTCGTCGGCCAATTGTTTCAACTGATCAGCTGAAAAGCCTCGTGTATCAGATGGTTCTGAAATCGTATCTAATAACGGCGTTTTACTTTTTTCCGCCACGGTCACTCTCTTCCCAGGTCCAAAGGTTATCGGTATAAAATTTTATTATATTAGTCTAGTTTCTTCGTTCTATCACAAATTGCGCCAAATCTTTGAGAAGATTGCCTTTTTCTCCAAAAATCTCAAGGTGTTTCATCGCCTGATCGGTTAAAATCTGCGCCTGATCACGGGCGCGTTCGACGCCCAGCAAAGATACAAATGTTGCTTTGCCAGCGGCTGCGTCTTTTTTGGTGGCTTTTCCAAGTTCTTTCTCGTCACCTTCGATATCCAAAAGATCGTCAGCAATCTGGAACGCCAGCCCAATATCATGGGCAAAAGCACTCAACAAATGACGCTGTGTGTCGCTGGCTTTGCCGAGAATAGCGCCTGATTGGCAAGAGCAATTCATCAGCGCGCCGGTTTTCATCCGCTGAAGTCGGGTAATTTCTGAAACGCCTAAAACGTGTTCCTCGGCAACGAGGTCCAGCATTTGACCGCCGACCATGCCACGTGCGCCGATCGCGCGGGACACTTCCAGAACTAGATTACTGCGAATAGTTGCTGAATCATGCGTGTCATGGTCACTTAAAACTTCGAACGCCAAAGTAAGTAAAGCATCACCGGCTAAAATCGCCGTGGCCACGTCAAATTTGACATGACAGGTTGGATTTCCACGTCGCAACTCATCGTCATCCATTGAAGGTAAATCATCATGGATAAGCGAGTAAGTATGGATCATCTCAATCGCTGCGGCGACGCGTTCAGAACATGCTCTGGAAACATTAAAAAGATCAGCGGTTGCCAGCACGAGAAAGGGTCTGAGACGTTTACCCCCGGCCATAACCGAGTAACGCATTGCGTCAATGACTTGGGATTCGGGTCCATCACCTTCTGGAATAAGCTTTAACAGGGCCGTTTCAGTTGCCGCCGCCGCATCCGCCAATGCTTCTTGAAATTCACTCAAAAAATGCAGTCCCTATGAAATATCGATTGGCTCGGCGCTGGCACTACCATCCGGCCCAACGGAAATTTTCTCAATTCGAGCTTTGGCTTCACGAAGCTTGGCCTCGCAATGTTTTTTCAGCAAAGTGCCGCGTTCGTAGGCCCCGATGGCTTCATCAAGTTTATTGGCACCTTGTTCGAGATCGCCGACGATCTCTTCGAGTTCCGCCAAGGCATCTTCGAAACTCAACTTCTTGATGTCTGCCGGAATTTTTTCTTCAGCCATCTTTGCCAACCCTTATAGACTCGTCGTTTTGCTGTATTTTGACGCGGAGTGTACGCTCCCGCTCCCCCATCCGGCAAACAGAAATACGCATAAGCGAAAGAGAATTTTGGTCTTTCTTTTTCACCCCATCAGCGCTTGGACATGAACCGCTGCGCTCTCGGCCAAGGCTTCCAAATCGTAGCCGCCTTCCAGCGTCGAAACCAGACGTCCATCGCAGCATTCGTCGGCGATATCCATAAGCTCGTCGCTGATCCAGGCGAAATCATCGGTGGTGACATTGAGTTGGCAAAGCGGGTCTTGAATATGAGCATCAAAGCCGGCAGAGATCAGCAGCAAGTCTGGGTTAAACGCTCGGAGCTCTGGAAATATCACATCGGTATAGGCTGCCCGAAATAAATCGGAGCCACTGCCCGGGCTAAGCGGGACGTTGGCGATATTGCCAACACCGGTTTCCGAGGCGGCACCCGTTCCGGGATAGGCGGGAAACTGATGACTTGAGCCATAGAACAGGCTCGCATCATTTTCGAACATATGCTGAGTGCCATTACCATGATGAACATCAAAATCAATCACCGCCACTTTATCGATGCCGAACTGCTTTTGAGCATAACGGGCGGCAATGGCAACACTGTTGAAGACGCAAAATCCCATCGCCCGAGAGCTCTCGGCGTGGTGGCCCGGCGGACGCATGGCACAAAAAGCGTTATCCGCTTCGCCGTTAACCACGTCGCCGACTGCCTGGCAAATCCCACCGACAGCACGCAAAGTCGCTTCACCAGAACCCGGCGACAGAATGGTATCTGGATCAAGTTGCGCATAACCGCTTTCCGGGACAGACTTTAATATTCTTTCGACAAAGTTCCCGTCATGGACCAAAGCGATTGTATCCACCGTCGTTTCGGGTGCTTCCTTGCGCTCTAATGCTTCAAAGGCGGGATCAGACAAAGCAGAAATTACCGATCTCAACCGATCAGGTGATTCCGGATGGTGAGGCCCCGGCTCATGGGTGATACAAACAGGATGAGTGTAAAAACGCGTCGCCACGGAAATCTCCCTTTTTATTTGTACGCAATGCGGTCAAAGCCTACACTGAACCTGATTTAACTAGCAAAGAGACAGGTCTACAAATTGGCCAAAACTCAAAAAAATACAATACAGAGATATAAAGGTGTGAAAAGCGCTGAGCGTCTCCTGGTGCTCATTGAAACGCTCAATCATCTTAAAGGCGCGAAGGCCACGGATCTTGCCGCAACGACAGGGTTTTCCCGCCCCGCCATCTATCGTTTGCTCAATGCTCTGGAATCTTTCGGCTATATACGCCAACAAGAATCCGATGATCGTTATTATTTAACCCATCTGGTGCGGCGCCTAAGCGATGGCTTTGGCGAGGAAGACTGGGTTCAAAGCATCGCCGCGCCGATCATGCAAGAAGCGGTCGAAGAAATTCTCTGGCCGGTTGACCTCATCACGTTTTTAAATGACGCTATGTATATCCGCGAAACCACGAGAGCTTATAGCCCGTTTACGATTGATTGGGTGTCTGTTGGTGAGCGCCTTCCAATGCTGGTTACATCTGTCGGCCGCGCCTATTTAAGCTTTTGCCCCGAGGCAGAATGCTTGGAAATTCTGGAAAGCTTGCGGCGCTCAAAAGACAAATTTGACAAACTAGCACAGGATTCTGACTACGTTCAGCGCATGCTTAATTGGACCCGCAAACACGGTTATGGCAAGCGTGACGACGGATTTCACAGCCACCGGAAAACGTCAAGCATTGCGATCCCAATAATGAATGGTAGCCGCGTCACAGCGACGCTTGCCGTGACATTTATCTCGTCCGCGTCTACGCCGGAGGAAATAGCTGAACGCCATTTGGCCACTCTAAAATCTACAGCCCGTAAAATCGAACTTAAAGTCAAAGATGCTAAAACATCAGAACTCACTCTGTGAACCGAAGATCAATCAAATGTTACAATTTTTTGTGGTAATGTAGATTGCTGATTGTGAAATAATTATTTAAATTAACCCTATAGATTTAGGTGTTTTTATAACAAAAAAATAAAAAATCGTGCGGGTATATAAAGTAAAAGCGACATTCAGGAAATATAATTTCAAAAAGAGCGACGGAATTCAGTTTGTGATCCGTTATACCCCATTGGTTGGGGTATAAAATCACCACAAATTATATTCCTGAGTGTACTGGGAGTCTTAGTAAAAATGAAATTTAATATGAGCAATTCCAGAGAGTTATCCTTTGGTATAATGAGCTTTTTTCTCTTAACGCTCGTGAGTTTTTCAACGCTGAATACTGTCCAGGCCCAAGGGCTTAGTCAGGACCAACGGCGCGCAATCATCCAAAGTTTATCAGATGATGAACGGCAGAAGTTCTTTGGCATGAGCCGGGAGGAAAAACAAAAATTCTTTCAGGCTAAAGCAAAAAGCTCCAAAAAATCCGGCAACAAATCTGCGGCCAAACCTAGCGGCAAAGGCAAACCGGGTGGCAAAGGTGGACGGCGACGTGGCCGGCCACCAACCCTCGTAGAGCTTGGTGAGGTTGTGAGTGAGCCTCTCGTTCAAACCTTTCCTATTATCGGCCGCCTTGTGGCCAGTCAAAAAAGCGCCGTCGCCGCCCGTATAAAAGGCAGCGTCAAATCTGTTCTTGTTGATGTCGGTGACCGCGTCAAAAAAGGACAAGTGCTGGCAGAACTCAATGTTGATCGCCTGAAATTAGAAGCTGAGTTGCGCAGCGCCGATGTCTTACAGGCCCGCGCAAAGTGGAAATCCGCGCAGGCCCAGGTAGATTTGTTAAATCAGGAACTCAAACGGCTGCAAAGATTGCGGAAATCTGCTGCCTTCAGTCAGGCGCGATTTGAAGACAAAAAACAAGAAGTGGTGAAAGCAAGCTCTGCCGTGGACGAATCTGCGGCCTCGCTTAAACGTGCCCGCGCCCAACGCGGTCTTGCCCGCATCGATTTGAAAGATGCGACGATACGGGCGCCCTTCGCCGGTGCAATATTGGTACGCCATGTATCTCCTGGTGCTTATATCACCGCGGGCTCGCCAATTGTCACTCTCTTGGATGACGAAACTTTAGAAATCGAGGCCGATGTTCCGTCTATTCGGCTGTCAGGCGTTCCGGTCGGCCGCGTGATTGACATTCAACTCGATGACAACACTAAAATTAAAGCAGCGGTTCGGGCAATTATTCCCGATGAGAATCCGCTGGCACGCACCCGCGCCGTTCGCTTGTATCCTGATTTATCCGCGACCAAGACAAAACTTGTTGCCAACCAAAGCGTAGTTCTTGAGGTGCCTCAGGGTAAAACGCGGAATGTTGTGGCCGTGTCGAAAGACGCCATTGTAAACCGCCAGTCAGGTAGAATTGTCTTTGTCTTTGAAAAAGGTAAAGTGAGGCCCGCTGCAATTGTGATTGGCGAATCTTTCGGTGGCAAATTCGAAATTTTATCGGGCCTGCGTCCCGGTGATAAAGTTGTTATCAAAGGCAATGAGCTGTTGCGCCCTGGCCAACGGGTTCGCGTGAATCGTTCAGGAAGGCGCGCCGGTGGCAAACCCGACGGGAAACCTAGCGCAAATCGTTCTGGAGGTCGACCGAATGCGGGTGGGTCAGGCGGAGGCATTCCCCGCGAAAAACGCCGCGCCCTGATTCAAAGTCTGAGCCCGGAAGAAAAGCAGAAGTTTTTCGGTATGAGCCGAGAAGAAAAACAAAAATTCTTCCGTGATAAAATTGGGAGTTCTTCCTAATGCCCTTAATTGAGATGGCAATCAAACGACCGGTCGCAGTTTTATCTCTCGTTTTGATGGTCGTTTTGATGGGCTTTGTTGCATTGCAACTGATCCCTATTCAGCTAACGCCGGATTTACGCAAACCTGTTGTCTCTCTACACACCGCCTGGCCGGGCGCATCACCAATCGAAGTAGAAAGAGAGATTACCACTCGTCAGGAGGAAGCTCTGACCGGCCTCGATGGCTTGGAGGAAATTTCAAGCACGAGTCGCGATGGCCAAAACTACATTCGCCTTGAGTTTTCGATCGATACCAATATGGACAGAGCCTTAATGTTGATAGGCAACTCGCTCACCAACATTTCCGGCATCCCGGATGAAGCTAAACAACCCCGCATCCGGACGCGCGATTCCGAAGACAATCCTATTGCCTGGTTTGTGATTAATAAGCTGCCTGGCAACGAAAGAGATATCCAAACCTACGGTGCCTTCCTTCAAGATTTTCTAGCCGACCGTCTCGAACGTATTTCGGGTATTGCGCTTGCCAATATCTACGGCGGAAAACGCCGGGAACTCCAGATCATTGTCGATCCCCAGAAAATGGCACGCTTTGGCCTGGCGGTTCCAGACGTCGTAACAGCCATGCGCAATGCCAACGCATCCATTTCCGCTGGCGTCGTTGAAGAAGGAAAACGCCGCTATATTGTCCGAACTGATAACGAACTGATCAATGAAGAGCGTATTGAAAACCTAATTATCCGTACCCAAGTTGACCAAGCCACTGGTCGCATCGCCCGCGTGCGTGTCTCGGACGTTGCAGAAGTTAGATTTAGCTACAAAAAAGCCTCGACCTATATTCTCAATAACGGCAACAAATCGATTGTTGCTAATGTTGTCCGCGATACTGGCGTCAATGTCATTGAAGTGATGGAGAATGTAAGGGCCGTCGTTAAGGAGCTAAACGAAGGTGTGCTCCAAAATGCAGGGCTTCATCTCAAGCAAGTCCATGACGATACGGTTTATATCAATTCAGCAATCAGACTGGTGCAGCAAAATATTGTCGTCGGCGGTCTGCTGGCCGCACTTATTCTTATGTTGTTCCTGCGTTCGTTTCGAGCAACAGCCATTATTTCGCTCGCTATCCCGGTCTCGGTTATTGGCTCTTTTGTCGCCATGGCTGCCTTGGGTCGCTCAATCAATGTAATATCATTAGCCGGCATCGCTTTTGCCGTTGGTATGGTTGTAGACGCGGCAATTGTTGTGCTCGAGAATATTTTCCGACTACGCCAACAAGGCAAAACACCGTTCGAAGCAGCTCTTCTCGGTGCTCAACAGGTGTGGGGAGCGGTTTTTGTATCTGCGCTAACAACCGTCATGGTGTTTGTTCCTATATTGGTGATGAACCTTGAAGTTGGCCAGTTGTTCCGCGACATCGCTGTCGCCATTTCTGTCGCAGTTCTGTTATCGCTGATCGTTTCCATCACGGTGATACCAGCACTTGCTAATAGAATGCTTGCAGGACCGATACGCGACTTCTCAGACAGTTTAAGTCTTCCCGGCATCGATCATTTTGCGCACTTTTTTAATCGCTGCATTATTGGCTACGCCCGCCGGGTGATTGACAATAAAAAACTTGCGGTGGCAACAATTGTTTTGGTGTGTGGCATCACCGGTCTTGCGACATGGGTCTTCCTGCCCAAGCTTGAGTACCTACCCGAAGGCAATCGAAATTTAATCATCGCTCGGATCGCCACGCCGCCGGGGTACAATTTAGACGCGGTGCGCGAAATTGCGGCCAATACTTTTAGGCGCTTGCAGCCAAATTTAGCGTCGACAGACGGCGAAGAAGCAAATCCAGACGGACCTGTTAAGATGGGCCGCTTTTGGTTTGTTATCCGCCGTGGCTTTACCATAGCAGCCGGCGCTGCGGTTGATCCGTCGCGCGCTAAAGAACTCATACCCATCATTCGCCGTGCTATTTTCCAAGAGCCCGGTAGTCGCGGCTTTGTCTTTCAAACCTCCTTATTTGGCCGCGGTTTCGGCGGCGGGCGTAATATTAATCTCGATATTTCCGGACCTGACCTAAATGACGTTTTGGAAGTCGCCGGACGGGCAAACGAGATTGCATCGCGCATGTTCCCACGTAGCGAGGGCAATCAAATCCGAGTTAATCCTGGCTTGCAAAACGCGTCGCCTGAAATCCGACTGGTGCCTGATCCGAGGGCATTATCCGATAACGGCATGACCGCCAAGGAACTCGGCCAAACCATTGATGCCTTTAATGATGGATTGCGCGTTGCCGAAGTGACTGTCGGCGGCAATCGCATGGATTTGACTTTGATGGGTCCGGATAAATATATCAACCGAACAGAAAGCATAAGTAATCTTCCTGTTGTCACCCGTTCCGGCCTGGTTTTGCCGGCAAGCTCACTGGCAAAAATCGTGGTGACGTCAAGCCCTGATCAAATCCGTCATTTGGAGCGCGTTCGAACCGTCACCCTTCGTATTCGGCCATCGCGGGCGATTGCCTTGGAAGTGGCCATGGAACAGGTGCGTGAAGACGTTATAGCGAAGTTAAAAGCCGAGGGATTGCCGCCTGGTATTTCCATGACCATGGGCGGCACCGCAGATGCACTGACCAAAACATTCGACAATATGGTGCTCAATTTACTCCTTGCCTTGGTCATCGTTTATCTTGTGATGGCAATTTTATTTGAGAGTTTTATCTACCCCTTCATCATTATGTTCTCGGTTCCCTTGGCCACCGCGGGCGGTGTTGCAGGACTAACAATCCTAAATATCATTCGTTTCCAAGCCTTGGATATGCTGACCCTACTTGGGTTTGTCATTCTTATTGGGATCGTGGTGAACAATGCTATTTTGCTGGTTCACCAAACCCTCGTTCATGTTCGCGAAGAAGGCATGAACGCCAACGACGCAATTATGGAGGCGACCCGTAATCGCATTCGACCGATTTTTATGTCTACCTTGACCAGTGTGTTTGGTATGCTGCCATTGGTATTTTTCCCAGGCGCAGGGTCCGAGCTTTATAGTGGATTGGGCTCAGTGGTTATTGGCGGACTGTCGTTATCTGCAATTTTAACACTTCTTATTATACCACCTCTACTCAGCTTATTTTCATTCTCATTAAAACCCAAAAACATAAAAGCCCCGGTCGATGTGGTGAACACACCGGCTGAATAATTGATTGGAACTAAAATGGATATTTCAACAAACGAACGCCCCGCCATGCCCAACGATTTTTGTGCAGTTGATGGCGCCAAAATTTTAAAAGCAATGGCGAACCGGCATCGTCTCTATATTCTTTGCCGCCTCAAAGAGAGAGAATATTCCGTCGGCGAATTAGAAGATATTGTCGGCCTCAGTCAATCAGCGCTCTCGCAGCATCTTGCCAGATTGCGGAAAGACGAGTTGGTTCAAACCAGGCGTTCAGCGCAAATGATTTTTTATTCATTGGTAGACAATGACGCCTCCAGAATCCTTGATAGCATTTGCAAAATATTGATGGAACCCACCCAATCCGGAGTTAGTGAAGAAGCCGCTTGCTGATATTTGCCAAGCATCACTTATCTACACCAATCTCACGTAGAATTTAGGTGAAACTTGTTTTGATTGATGCTATCTAGATGACTTAGACGAGGAATTTCATCAGGGGACATCATCAATGCTTTTTCGCCAATTGTTTGACAGCGAGTCCTGTACCTTCACCTATCTATTGGCTTCCGGTACAGGCAGTGAAGCACTCATCATCGATCCCGTCCTCAGCAAAGTGGAGCGCTATTTAAAACTATTCGAAGAGCTTGATCTCAAACTCGCCAAAGCGATCGATACCCACGTCCATGCAGATCACATCACGGCATTGGGTGCGCTTCGGGATGAGACAAACTGTATTACTGTCATGGGCAAACAAAGCAGCGCAGATGTTGTCTCTATGCGCATAGAGGACGGCGATAAAATTGAAATAGATGGCGTTTGTTTGGATGTTATGTATACGCCAGGCCACACAAACGATTCATACAGTTTTTATTCCCCGGGCATGGTGTTTACCGGCGATACACTTTTAATTAGAGGAACCGGGCGGACAGATTTTCAGCAAGGCAGTTCGCAAGAAGCCTATCATTCTTTGTTCGATAAACTGTTGAAACTACCGGATGAAACGATTGTTTACCCGGGTCATGATTATAAAGGTGACAGTACCAGCACGATCGGTGAGGAAAGAGCCTATAACCCACGATTGCAGGTCGTATCGGCAAAAGAATATACCGACATTATGGACAATCTCGGACTCGCCAATCCTAAAATGATGGATGTCGCCGTCCCGGCCAATCAAAAAATCGGAATGTCGCAAGAAGAGCCGGAAATTACTGAACGTACCATTCCAGCCTTCGATGCGGTTGCTCGGCTTGAAGATAAGGCCGCGATTTTTATAGATCTGCGCGAAGACCCGGAACGCGAAAAAAATGGCGTCATCCCAAACTCCGTTCATGTCCCCTACAAAAGCCTTGCCGACTATATTAAGCCGGGCGGCCTGCTCGCAGCTTTAACCCAGCAGTCGAGCCAACAGCTCATGCTCTATTGTGCGTATGGTGAAAGATCGGCGATGGCGTTGAAGGAATTGCGATCCGCAGGCTTTAAAAATATTCGCCATCTCGGCGGCGGTATCGACGCCTGGGTAAACGCCGACGGCCCGATTGAAGCACCACCGTCGTTAAATTAGGCTCGCAGGTAGCGCTCGACGCCATCTGTATCGATGCTTCGCGAGAGCTTGCCTTGATATTCTAGATGCCGAATATGTGCCATTGCCTCACCCGAGGCGAAAAACTTGCCATGAAAATCCAATTCTCGCGTAAACAATACGCCCGCGACTTCCATGCCAGAAAGCGGCTTATCGCAGGCATTGAGCACGACATCCAATCGCTCGTCATGATGGGCTATATACTGGTCGAGGCGCGCATGCAGCCCCGTAAACGGGCGGTTATGGCTCGGTAACACAGTAACTGTATCAGGCAGGCGACGAAGTTTCTCGTTGCTGTCGAGAAAATCCTTAAGCGGGTCGGCCTCGGGCTCCGGTGCGTGCACCATTATTGTCGGCGTGATTTTTGGCAACACTTGATCACCGGCAATCAGCACGTCCAACTCCTGACAATATAGGCACGCATGCTCCACTGCATGTCCCAGCCCGACAATCACTTCCCATTGTTTTCCGGCAATCGTGATCGTTGAGCCATCACGCATACGCTCATAGCGCCGCGGCACATCATGATAAAGTTCGTCGGCGGTAAGAATATGGCTGCCCAAATCATTTAAATTTTCTTCGTCACACCCAATGCGGCGGAAATAGTCGAAATAGGTTTTTTCATCCTTGGTCGCCCCCATCGAAATCATGCGGCCAAAGGCCCATTCTTCGCGGGTAATAACCAACTCAGCACCATATTCTTCATGGATCCATCCCCCGAGACCAATATGATCCGGATGCGCATGGGTGCAGACCAATCTGGAGAGCGGCTTGCCATTGAGTACACGCCCAAAGATATCGCGCCAAATCTCTTTGGTTCGCTCGTCATTAATGCCGGTATCAATGAGGACCCAGCCGTCTTCCTCTTCGATCATCCAGAGATTGATATGGTTGAGCAGAAACGGCAGCGGCATCCTGATCCACTGAATGCCCGGCGTTATTTCATACACTTCGCCCGGCTCAGGAATGTGGTCGGATAAAAATTCAATTTCACTGGTCACGGGTATTTACACGCCCTTCACGCAACATTGTTCGTTAGGCAAACAATGTTGCGCAACCTATAGGTCGGAAAAGGTTATGGCAAGGCGGGCAAACTTTATTTAGAAGTGTCATCAGGCGTTTCTATTGCATTTTTTATTAGTTGATGGATTTCTTCTGTAACATTCAACCAAGTCAATACTGTTTTGGGGTTTTCAAATCTAAACACCCGAAAAATCTCGTCAATAAAGGCACGACCAACTTCATCAATCCCCTGAAAATCCAGCAAAACCTCATTAAATTCATCAAATCTCGACAACAACCTCTTGGCCTGAGACCGCGAAACTAATGGCTCGTTTGAATATTGCACGAGTTTGACCGGCACTTGAGTATTTCTAAACTGCATATCATCACGTTCATACGACTTAAACACTTCTCGAGTTGTCCAATCTGCTTTTATTGGAATTTGCATATGAACACTTGTTCCTTTGATTTTATATTCCTTTGGTGACTTCTATGAGTCATCAGGAAGTTTCCCAAATGCTTGGTTTGCGAACCAAATCGCAATTTTTGCAATTATCGCCGCTCTACAACCTAGAATTTTCATTATTCTGACGAAAAATTAAAAAAATTTAGGAAAATTTCAGCCCAGGCGAAAGACTCGTAGGAGTCGTAATTCTTGAAAGAAATCAATGATCTATTGTTCAGTTGATTGGCTCAAATGGGAAAATAAGCCTTTGAAAAGAATCACTTAATCCCTTTCTCCATTAAACAGGGCCCAGACGTAGAGGATATCAACCAAGAGTAATTGAAATTCAAGGGTGAGTCATTTATGCCACAATATGATGTATATCCTACGAAATGCAGTAGGCAGCCCGTTGACACCCTACAGCATTTTGCATATCAATGATTCCAAGCTTATCACCTTCTGAATCTCCTGGGAGCCTAGTTAATTTGGGGATTTGGGGGAACGTAAAAGCAAAAAAGACTATTCGGATGTCGCTTAATTTAGACATCTCACCGGGAAGGCTAAATGGAAGGATTATCAGGCCACTAGATCAAAGGGGGTGTGCTGAGATGTACACGATCTATTACACAGACGAAGATCAACCGGATGAAACTCGCATTGGGATGGTTTCCGCTCCAAATAGCACCATTGCTCATCGCATTGCGGAAATGCAGTTCATCAACAGTCGCATTCACAAAGTTATGGAATTAACACCGCCGGAGGAAGAAACCAGGTTTCCGGGCGCTCGATTTATTAATGGTGAGTTTCGTCCCGTTAGCTAACGGTCAGCTCAGCAAATTTATGACTTAAGAATTCTACGGGGTCCCTTTTCGCTGATCTTTAAATACTAAAGATCTTGCTTGAGAAGGGAACGGGGGAAAGGGATGCGATCCACCATATGGAGGGTCGCATCCTTTCTTTTTGGACTATCTTTCTAGCCTATCTTTTTGTCAAATAAACCTGCGCTAAACCTTTCTACGATCTTGTTTTCCAATCAAAATCAGGCAACAATGCATATCGAACACAACGAGAACAAATAAATGCGTATTGGCATCGATCTTGGCGGCACAAAAATTGAGGCTATTTGTCTTGCAGCGGACGGCCAGGAAATTGCACGACAACGTATGGCCTCGCCGCAAGGCGACTATCAGGCGACAATCCAAGCGATTGTCGATCTTGTTGGCCAAATTGAACAATCCGAGCATCCAGAGGCGTCCATTGGAATGGGCATCCCCGGCACCATTTCTCCGGCCAGTGGTTTGGTCAAAAACGCAAACTCGACCTGGTTGATCGGCAAGCCTTTGCATGAGGATTTATCGGCGGCGCTCGGAAGGCCAGTTAAGCTCGCTAATGATGCCAACTGTTTTGCTCTTTCTGAATCCGTTGACGGGGCGGGCAAAGATGCCTCAATAGTATTCGGCGTTATTTTGGGTACCGGCGTCGGCGGCGGCGTTGTTATCAAAGGCGATATCATCAGCGGTCCAAATTCCATTGCCGGCGAATGGGGTCACAATCCGCTGCCCTGGATGGCGGAGGATGAAAGACCGGGTGCTGCGTGTTATTGCGGTAAAACCGGCTGCATTGAAACCTTTCTCAATGGAGCAGGATTGTCTAATGACTATGGCTCAAAAAGTAAGACTGCCGAAGAGATAGCGGCGTTGGCAGACCAGGGTGACGATGCTGCCACCCTCGCAATCAGCCTGTATGCCGAGCGTCTCGCCCGTGCTCTCGCTTCGGTCATCAATGTGATCGATCCTGACATAATTGTACTGGGCGGCGGTCTTTCCAATATTGAGAAGCTCTACGAACTCGTGCCTTCTTTGTGGCAGAAATGGGCCTTTTCAGATGAGCTTTCCACCCGGCTGGTCAAAAATCAACACGGTGATTCCAGTGGCGTTCGCGGTGCGGCGTGGCTTTGGCCAAAAGAGGCACCCTAAATGCAGAGTTCTATACCAAGCATTTGCCGGGAATGTGGCCAGCATTTTGACAAGCCACCCAACGATGGGCGGTGTAGCTCTTGTGGCTCGCCGCGCTTAATATCTCACCCCGAACTCGATAGTCTCACCATCGCCCATATCGATTGCGACGCCTTTTTTGCAAGTGTTGAGAAACGAGATAACCCGGAGCTAAAAAACAAACCCGTCATTGTTGGTGGTGGCCGGCGGGGCGTCGTTGCAGCGTGCTGCTATATCGCTCGCATCAATGGCGTACATTCGGCCATGCCGATGTATAAAGCTCTAAAAGCCTGCCCGGATGCAGTCGTCATTCGCCCAAGCCGCGACAAATACAACGAAGTCGGTCAGCAAATTAAAGAAATGATGCGCGACACAACGCCATTGGTGGAATCTCTCTCCATTGATGAAGCATTCTTGGATCTCAGCGGCACCGAAAAGCTGCATGGCGGCAGCCCGGCGGCGACTTTGGTCAAACTGATACGCCGCATTGAAGAGGAAGCCGGGGTCACAGCCTCGGTTGGGCTGAGCTACAATAAATTTCTCGCCAAAACCGCATCTGATTTGGACAAACCGCGCGGCTTCGCGATCATTGGCGAAGCCGAAGCGCTGGATTTTTTAGGTCCCCGCCCCGTTGGCTCAATTTGGGGAGTCGGAAAATCCCTCCGTGGTCGCTTGCAGCGCGATGGCCTGACGACGATCAGCCAGCTTCGAGAAATGCCGGAGGACGACCTCATCAAACGTTATGGTGTGATGGGCAAGCGCCTCTCCAATTTGTCACATGGCAGAGATAGCCGGAAAGTCGAGCCCGGTGGAAAAGCCAAAAGCATTTCCTCCGAAACGACGTTTTCAGAGAATATTCGCGATATCGAGGGTCTTCTGTTTCGGCTTTGGCCACTCTGCGAAAATGTTGCCAAACGGCTTAAGACCAAGAATTTGGCGGCGCGCACCATCACCATGAAGCTTAAAACCGGCGGCTTTAAAAGCCTCACACGATCACGCACCCTGCCCCAACCGACACAATTGGCGGAAGTTATCTACCGCGAAGCCAAAATATTGCTGGAGCCGGAAGTCAATGGCACGCCCTATCGATTGATTGGAATCGGCACCAGCCAGTTTGCCAAGCCCGAAGATGCGGACCTGTCTGATCTCCTGGATAACAGCGCAGAAACCATCGCCAAAGTCGAGAAAGCAATGGATTCGGTGCGGGAGAAGTTTGGCGGTCCAGCCATTCAAAAAGGCCGGACTTTGTTGAAGGAATAGCTCGAATTAAGGGGACAGCTTACTTAATTCCTTAGCAGCCGCTTGTTTTGAGAAACTCGACTTGATCGAGACGCGCCTCGACCGAATATTTGCCAAATTCCTGGAGAATGCGATTTACGATACCGTCCTCACGCATTTCGATACCCAATTCAACATCTGGCGTTTGTTTGGAGTCATTCACAGGAAAATAAGCGAGCCGAATTTTCCAATTCAAGGCTTCTTTTAAAACCTTGGTCAGTCGAGCCGGCATTTTTTTGTTACCTACCCCAGCTCCGATGACAGCACTTACCTCATAGGGATTGTCCAAAGTCGCGCCATCGAAGATCGCCTTTGTAATATGCTTTCCACCATCAATTGAGTGTTGAATTAAAATTTTTAGATGAGCCGTTGGGAAAAGTGTACCTTTTGGTAAAATAACCCGCTGTGCTGTTGGCCGAGTATATTCTGCAACGCCGCCAAGCCCCCTGCCATCCAGCGCCGCGACACCTTTAATTTCTTCAGTTTTTTTGCCGT
>CAJXJM010000001.1 GCA_913054205.1 uncultured Rhodospirillaceae bacterium | reverse complement strand
CAGCCTCGCTGCCGTCATTAATCTCTCCGGGTTGAGTGACAAGAAGATGCATGATGCCCCTTAAGCTTCAAAAACGGCTTCAACGGCGGCGCGGTCAAATCCCTGCAAGCCGATCACCACCAATTGGCTGGCCCGTGTTTCGCCGTCGCGCCAAGGCCGGTCAAAATAATGCTCGACCCGTGTGCCGACGCCCTGGACGATCAACCGTGCTGGTTTTCCATCGATTGCGATAACCCCCTTGATTCTCAGCACACCTTCGACGCCAAGCGCCTGTTTTGCTTTCTCCGCAAAACCAGCGGGCTCTGACTGCGCGCCGACATCCAGCGTGAACGTGTCGAAATCATCGTGCTCGTGTTCTTCTTCATCGTCATGGCAGGAAGGCCGCGCATCGACATCATCTTCGACGGCGGCATTGAGACCCAGAATAATACCGGGATCGAGCCTGCCGTGCACCGCCGGAATCGCTTCGACAGAAGTTCTGGCTGCCTTATTGACAAGGTTCAGAACACTATCCAATTCGGCTTGATCAAGCATATCGGATTTGCTCACAATCACCATATCGGCGCAGGCCAACTGATCGCCAAAGACCTCTTCTAAGGGATTTTCATGGTCCAAAGTCGGATCGGCTTCCCGCTGCTTTTTGATCAATTCCGGGTCATCCGCAAACAAGCCCGATTTTACAGCCGGCCCATCCACCACGGTGATCACGCCATCGACCGTTGTCCTGCTCCGAACCTCCGGCCATTGGAAAGCTTTGATCAGCGGTTTCGGCAATGCCAGCCCGGATGTCTCAATGATGATATGATCCGGGCGCTCGTCACGATCCAGCAAAGTCTCCAGCGTCGGAATAAAATCATCCGCCACCGTGCAGCAGATGCAGCCATTGGTAAGCTCCAAAACGTCATCCTCGCTACACGTCTCGTCACCGCAGCCTTTGAGGATATCTCCATCAATGCCAAGGTCGCCGAACTCATTGATAATCAGCGCCAATTTTCGGCCATTTGCATTTTCGAGCATGTGGCGAATGAGGCTGGTTTTACCGGCCCCTAAAAAACCGGTGATCACGGTGACAGGTACTTTTGATGGGAGAGACATTTAAATTCCTTATTTCAATTACTTATTTTATCTTTTGGGGTAGGCCGGCTGTCATCAAGATAACGCTTTTTGAAACCGCCGCTATTTTTTGGTTCATGATACCCGCACAATCGACAAACCGCCTGGCCAAGGCGTTATCGGGGATGATCCCTTGGCCGACTTCGTTTGAGACGAAGACGACAGGAAAATCCAGATCGTCAACCAAGGCGCATAATGCATCGATCTCGGCATCAATGTTTTTCTCGAGTTCCATGAGGTTGGAAAGCCAAAGCGTCAAACAATCAACCAAGGCCGGTTTACCGCGTCCAATGAGTTGTCGAAGGGCATGCTCCAACAGAATGGGCTCTTCAAGTGTCTGCCATTGATCGCCTCGGCGCGCCTTGTGTGTTTCAATGCGCGCCTTCATTTCATCATCAAGTGCTTCTGAGGTCGCAACGTAAAAACCGCCGCCAGCTGCTTCGATCACAGCTTCCGCATAGGCGCTTTTGCCCGACCGCGCACCGCCGAGCACCAAAGAATAACCAGTTTGTTGAAGATCGATCAGGCCAGCCATATTAAACGCATTCCCCCTCCCCGAGGATGGTGTTCAGTTCATTTTGCCTTGGGAGAGGTCTCCTGGCTGGGGCATATGATTAAGTTCAACCTTCCCGATTTTCACCAGTGGTAGCCCTCTCGAGCTTAAACTTAATCCGTCCGTCACAGTTGCGGGGGCAGCACCGGATTTGCACCGGCTTCCCTGTTCCTTAAGGCAAGCAGGACGCTATCATTTCACCCCAATGAAGGCAAAGATTCATTCTCCAAAATTTCAGCGATTAATGCCGTGAACGCACCATACGCGGAGATCGTCGTCGGGAATGTTTTCGATTTCGGTCAAAGATAAATTATTGAGCTGAAAAGTCAGCGCTGATTTTGCAAATAGGTCCAACGCCATCGACAAGGCTGTGCGTATCGTGCCGGAATGGGTCACAGCGATGATGTCTTTTCCCTCATATTCGAGAGAAAGCTCGGCGATGGCATCGGACACACGGTTCATCATATGAACAAAGCTCTCACCACCCGGCGGTGCCTGCGTGGCAAAATTTTGCCAAAATTCACGCGCTGTGTCATCTCGAAGATCGTCCCAGCTTTTGCCGTTCCACTCGCCAAAATCCTGTTCCATCAAGCCGGGAACTGCCCGGCAATCGGTGCCTCCCAATGCAGTTGCCGTTTGCACGGTTCTTGGTAATCCGCTGGTCAGCCACACCGCATCTTCAGGCAATGTCGCCCGCCGCGCATCAATCGCCGCCTGATCGGAAAGATCAGCATCCACATCATCTTGTCCATGTATAATTCCTGGAATACCGGCGGAAGGCGCATGTCGTACCCACCACCATCTTGTTGACCTCATTCGAGGCCCACCATGACAAGCGCCAGAAGAATGGTTGCTTCGATGATTTGCTGCGTTGCACCCAGAACATCGCCGGTCTGCCCGCCCAATCGCGTCGCAACAAAATAGACAAATAATCCGGCAACCAATACAGACAATCCAATCGCCACTATGGTCGGCCGAAAGCCTAATAATAACAATAGAAAGGCAATGCCGATCAAAAAAGCCATCATGGCCCGATCGAAACTAGGTTTACCGGCATCAGCGCTTAATCCGTCTTCCCGGGCAACCGGGATAAAATGCATCACTGCTGGCAACGCGGCTCTAGAGGCTGCGGCAGTTGCGACCAATGCCAGCATGACAACATCGATCCCCATTTCCGTGATTTCGGTGAGGGCCGCCCAGCGCAGGCCAAAGCTGAACAACAAAGCCATAACGCCGTAGCTGCCAATCTGACTATCTTGCATGATCGATAATTTTTGCTCGCGTGTTGTGCCGCCGCCCAATCCATCAAATGTATCGGCGAGCCCGTCTTCATGAAGTGCGCCAGTGACCAAGGTCATGGTCAGCAGTGCCAACAAAGCTAAAATGGCAGAGGAAAAATCGAACCAACTGAATAAAAGTAGAACCACACCAGCAATCAAGCCGACCAGCGCGCCGACAATCGGGAAAAAGCGAGACGCTTCTGAAATCGAGAAATCTTCGGGTGCGACACCAATAAAGACCGGCAGGCGCGTCAACACACCGACACAAATCTTAAGATCGGAAAACCAGCTCTGCTTTTTAACCCGATTTAAAAAATCGGATTCTTCGGCAAGGTCATCATCCGGGTCGACAGAAGATTCTTCCAATTGCTCTTGGTCATCTACCGTCTGATCCTCTTTGTCGTCTTCCTTATCGGCCAAAACCAGCCCCTCGATGTTTTTTGCTTTCGCGGTAGCGTACATCACTATATGACAATCTCATCATACTTAAAATATTCTTGGAAGGCGATATGGAACAAAAGCCAATTACCTCACTGGAAGCGATCCGGGACCTCATTCAATCTTTTCCAGGGCCAGATGATGACGCAATAGCGGCGACCCGTGCGCGCGAGCCGAATTTGACAAAACCGCAAGGCTCGCTGGGCCGCCTAGAGGAACTGGTGGAATGGTTGGCGGGCTGGCAAGGCAATCACCCGCCCAAAATCAGCCTGCCGCGCGTCATTGTCTTTGCCGGCTCTCACGGCGTGACTGCCCAAGGTGTTTCGGCCTTCCCCAGCGAAGTAAACGCCCAAATGGTAGCAAACTTCCAGAGCGGCGGCGCAGCGATCAACCAGCTTTGCAAAGTCCAGGACGCTGAAATGAATGTCATGGAGGCGGCCCTTGAAATACCAACCCGCGATTTTTCCAAAGAACCGGCGATGGATGATGCAGACTGCGCCGAAGCCGTTGCTTTTGGAATGTCTGGACCGGATGTCGGGCTGGACGTGCTTTGCATTGGCGAAATGGGCATTGGCAACACCACCGCCTCTGCGGCCATCTGCCATGCTTTATATGGCGGCGAGGCTGCCGATTGGGTGGGCCCTGGCACTGGCGTTGAAGGCGATGCGCTGACAAATAAAATCCGCGTCGTCAAAGAAAGTGTCATACTGCACAAAGCCGTGTTAACGGATGGTCTTGAAATCCTGCGCTGTTTTGGCGGCCGGGAAATGGCGGCTATTTGCGGCGCGATTATTTCAGCCCGCCTTTCCCGCATTCCTGTATTGCTGGATGGATACGTCACTTGCGCGGCTGCGGCCGTTTTGCATGCCATGGATGAACATGCTCTTGATCACTGTGTTGTCGCCCACGTTTCAGCAGAGCCCGGTCATCGCCGCCTGTTGGAAAAACTTGGAAAAATACCCTTGTTTGATTTTGGCATGCGCCTCGGCGAAGGGTCTGGCGCAGCACTTGCCATCGGAATATTACGGAGCGCAGTTGCCTGTCACACCGGCATGGCAACATTCGAAGAGGCTGCGGTTAGCAATAAAGACTAATTTATCTAACTTTTAGCAGGGGCCAGGACTGCAATCATATTTGCGCTCCAAAGCGGCGGCGGATCTGTAAGTATTCTATTCAACAACGCAAATATTAATGTTTCAGAAATCTGCTTAAAACGGCTACCTCTTTTGACCGATAAAGTTTTATCAACCTCAAAGCCCCCCTGCAAGTGCGACATGCTGAAGAGCACCCGGACCGTAAGCCGCTTTATGAGTTACATCGCCGAACTGATATTGAAGTCCAAAGGGCGAAGCTGCATTGGGGACACGGAGAATAATTTTTCCGTCGAGCGTCAATTTTTCCTTTAACAGCAAAAGCAATTGTTGACCTTCAACGAAGGAGAAATGCTCAAAAACATCCAGCAAGACAATCCGGTCAAACCGTCTACCCAGATTTTAGATTTCCGCCCAAATATCGCCGTTGATGACCTTTTCAGAGATTTCCGGCGGCATGTATCCCGTCACATTGGGATCGTTATCGATGCCGACAAAATCCGTGATCCCTTTCGCCTGCAAATAGGCAAGAAAAAGCCCAACGCCACAGCCAAGTTCCAGCACAGAATGGTGCGAAGAGACTTTGGCAGGATTCCAGAATTGATCATCGAAATTACGGATATGCTTTTTGCGAATTTCGGCTTTCACATAGGTTCTATGCTGATCGTAAACTTGATAAAAATCTTCGAGTTTTTCAAATTTCATCAAGACCATTTCGCCTAAGTCCGATGGGGTTCCGTCAGCCCAGTTTCCTGGCTTTCGGATATACGCCTATAAACATAGGCCGCTGCAGCACCCAATGATCCCCACATAACAGCAGACGCAAATAGCGATACCATAACAAAATGCGCGGCCAGTTCTGGGGGGCTCGGCCCAACAGCACCCGCCTCTGGATGCGGGGCGCCAATTGCATGGGGAATAACAAGCAACAATACACCCCCCACCCGCCAAATAATTGATTTGCCGAATGCAATGCAAGCAAGGCCGGCACAACTTGCCACCGCGGTCCCAAGCCACCACGCTTGACGTGTCAGCAAGTCTCCCGCAGCCGAAGCAGGTAATTCAGCCGGCAAACCCAAACCGGGCAGAAAGGAAAAACTTAAAAAACCGGCACCTCCCCACAGCAAACCCTGGGCGATGCTAATACCGCTGCCATAAAGCGTGAACCCGGCTGCCAGCACCAAGCCAAATGCGATGGCTGTCAGCAGATTTGCGGCAAGAGTAAAGAGTGAACGCTCCAAACCATCTACTGGAGACCAAGTTTCTTGCGCGATTGCCGCGCTATGCTCGTGAGCCGCATGAGAATGTTGAGGGTCGACTTTTGGCGCAGGTGTAGCGGCAGAGGCGCGTTGCTCAAAAACTTCGGCTTCAGCAATTAGTGGTTGAACCATGGTTAAATGCACCAGCGTCAGAACAACACCAGCAACAGCGCCGGACAAAAGCCCGGTCAGCAGCAATCTCTGTAACATGGAACTGGCTTAGTGACAGGGGAAAGAGTTTGCGTGCCGGGAATCGTGGGCTGCATTATGGGCAAGATCAGCATTTGCAAACCCGACACCCATCAGCATAAAGGCACCCAAGAGACCACCAAATACCGCTACGGCTAGTCTTTGCGACAGCTCAATTGGTTTGGCGTCTTGTTTTAAAATTTTGACTTCACTCATTTTAATTCACCCTCCGTGTTCAGTTATGATGGCAGGTATCTGACTCGCATTACGCTTACAGTTGCGGGGGCAGTCACGGAATAATCTTACTATTTCAGACTCACCGTGTTCCCATTCAATTTCCTTTTTGACAAAGGAAAACCATCTCTTTGATGGTTAAACGCATGAGGTTCAGAAGTCAATCTGGATTTGCCTAATCAACCAACTATTTCGATGCGCGCTACTCTAGACCCAGCCTTCAGGTGGTTCCCTACCCGGATGCACCTCACCACAATTCTTACAGGCTCTAAGGCTTTCATCGCCATAAAACGCGTCAAATAGCGGGGGCAAATCATCGACAATATTGTTTACCGGTATTTCCACCCGGTGGACCAGATCGGCGCACTCAAAGCAGTACCAATTAAAGCCGTCATTCATGCCCTGCATGCGGGGCGACTCAACAACCAATCCAACGGAGCCTTCCACCGGGCGTTGGGGAGAATGCGGCGTATGCGGCGGCAGCATAAATACATCGCCTTCCTTGATTGGAATATCGTAAATTGTGCCGGCGTCCCAGACCTTAAGGATCATATCGCCTTTTAATTGATAGAAAAATTCCTGCACCGGATCATCATGAAAATCGACCCTTTGATTAGGTCCACCGACAATCATGACAACCATACCTGATTCTTCGAACAACAGCTTGTTCCCGACCGGCGGCTTCAGCAGATGTTGATGCTCTGCAATCCAGGTGTCAAAGTTAAATGGTAGTAAGGATGGATGCGCTGACATTAAAGTCTCCCTCTTTGTTCTTAAAACGATGGCATGAGAAGAAGTTTAGGTCTAGCGGAAATACTCGAAAATGACCTAAATCAACTCGACCCGGAGTTTAGTGCCTTCAAGATGCAGGCCGCCGCGCCAATGTTTGATATAGGGCGTTGGCGGGCGCATGTCCGGTGCCACCAACCATAACCGCCAGAGACGCCGCTTGCGTTCAGGTTCCGGCCAATCTTCAAAACCCGTCCGTGTGTGAAGCGCGACCGAATTATTGACAAACTGGATGTCACCTTGCTGCATCTCCATGGCGTAATGGAGCTCGTCACAGATTCCTTCTGCGACCTTCATCGCTTCGGCTTGTTGTTCTGTCATATCAGGCGCTTCCGGCAAAAGGTGACCTTTTCTCATATGCATCGGGCCAAAGGCCACACATAGCTTGCCGTCGAGAAAATTAAACGTCGGACTTTCATAATAGTTTTTGCTGCCGTCGTTGATTTCCGAGTGCATGGTCCAGCAAAAAGGTTCCGCCAGGACGGGCACCAAATCGGGCCGCCGCTTGAGCAGTTCGTTGTACATTGAGAGCGACGAAACGACTTTCGATTTTCCGCCGGATTTTGCGGTATGCGTGCACAGCAAACCAACAACGTCACACTGGTCACAATGGAAATCCATTTCGACGCTGGTCTGATAACCACGGTGGTTGGGATCATTGATATCAATGCCGGTATCGATGACATGGCCGAGCATATCGCCAGCCGCGTTATTTGATACAGCTTCCCCCATGTGCCGGCCAATGCCCCAATAAATATAGGCGGCCTCAATCGGGTCCATATCGGCATAGGGTAGTCCCCGGATGAGCGTGATGCCTCTGCCATCCCGAAGCTCATGCAACACGCGCTCAAGTGTCGGCGTGAAACTACCGAGATCAAAATCTGTTTTTTCGGTGTCCAGTAAACCGTTCGGATCGTCACCGAAATTTGCTCGAGCCTTAGCCCCCATCGCCCGCAAATCAGCGATTTCTGCGGCGCTAAGCTTAATGATCCAGTCATCGTTATTTTCAAAGTCGGCTTTGTCCCAAGCCGCCGGATCAACAACAGGCTCGCCAAGCACGGCTTTGTCGCGAAGAATGGAATGGTCGGTGCTGTCCATGGAGTCATGATAGAACAAAATACGTTGGGTTTCAAAGGTGCCCATAAAATCATTCCCCTTCCATGATGGGAGGGGCCACAATGATTTTATGGGAGGAGCGTGCTTTTATTATGTGACCCCTCACCCCAAATCTCTCCCACAAGGGGAGAGGGAGTTTCAATCTATTCAACAACTTCCTCAATCGTCCACAATTTACCAATGTCATCCCGCGTATCTTTGATGCCATGCAAGCGCAATGCGTACCAATAGGCGGCGGCGTTTGATGAGACGATGGGCCGTCCCAGTTTTTCCTCCAACTCGCCGAGCATACTGACAAGTCCGAGAGCGCCGCCAACATGCAAAATCGTATCGACTTCCTCAAATCCTTCGGTGTCGAAGGCCTCTAAAATTTGGTCGACGGTCACTTTTATAATGTCTTTTGAATCCTCGACTTTGAGCCAAGCTGCATAAGGTGTCTGAAAACCATAATTACCGTAATAATTTTGCACGCTTTTTGAATATTCTTCAGACATCGGTGACAGCACGCCAATGCGTTTTGCGCCAAGTGTTTTGAGCGCTGCCAAACAGCCATCGGCTGCCGTGGTGAACTGAACGTCACCAGCCACATCAGCCAGCTGTTGGTGATAGCCTTTATACTCTTCAGGCTCGACATTCCGCATCTCAAAAGAATTGCCGACAATAATCATATCCGGATAACAGCCATGGGTTTCCGGCATGGTTTTCAAAACAGCTTCCGGCACTTTATCGTGTACCGAAATATCAAAGCGATACATTTGATTGCTAATGTCGGCTGGACGCATAAATTCGTATTCCGGCTGCATATTGGCATTTTGCTGGGGAATTATAACGGCGCAAACGCCACGAGGTCCAAAACGATCCGGCATAGATAAAACCCTTTGAGAAATAAATTAAGAAATTTCGTTACTTTTCCGTGCCAAGCAAGTTAGAGTTGGCACGCTATAGTTCGTCAGTAAAGAATAATTTGGAAGAGACCTCAATGGCAGTACGGCATTTTCATCATCTCGGCCTATCGGTGCCGGATGTACCTGTGCAAAAAACTTTTTACGAGGATTTTGGCCTGATCGGCGAAGAAAAAGACAATCAGGCTGTCATGCGCTGTATTGGCCGAGATCAGGATCAGATTGTGTTAACCGAAGGTGCTGAACGTCAACTGCATCATATCTCTTACGGCGCGACTGAAGAAGGTCTAGCAGCCATTAAGAAAAATATCGACAGTAGCGAATTAGCCAAGGAAATCGATTGCCCAAAAGAAACCCCTTATGAAGGCATTTGGATCGAAGATTTCGAGGGCAATGTCCTCAACGTCAATGTCAGTGAGCCGGCGCCGTCCAAGGGAGGGCGAAACCCGAGTATCCCGCATGAGCCTTTTCAAGCAAATGGTCCCGGTCACTACACGCGGGTGAACGAAAAAGGCAGCATTTCCTATGAGACCAAGCCGGAGCCTCACCGCCTCGGCCACATCGTCCAATTCACCACCAGCCTTGAAAAGAAAATGGCTTTTTACGGCGATGTTATGGGTCTCAAATTGACCGACACCTGCGAAGGATTAATCGCTTTTATGCGCCCGCCCGGCGGCAGCGATCATCACACCGTCGCTTTTTTGGAAACCGACAAACCCGGGTTTCATCATGTAAGTTTCGAGGTTGATAATGTCGATCATGTTGGGCTTGGCGGTCAAGGCATGCTGGAAAAAGGCTACCGCAACGGCTGGGGCCTTGGACGGCACGCTTTGGGATCAAACTTTTTTTGGTATATTCGCGATCCGCATGATGGATTATGTGAATATTTCGCAGATATCGACTATATTGCCGATGACGACGCCTGGACGGCCAAAGATTGGCCAATGGATGTTGGTTTTTATCTTTGGGGCCCTAATCCGCCCGAAGAGTTTGGCATGAACTATGAAGGCGCCAAAACCACCACCAAACCAGGTAGTGGCGGCAAAGGAGCTAGAACGTAGATGAGACTGATATGAAGAGGCTTATTATTGGCATAACCGGATCAACCGGCTCGATCTTAGGTATTCGGCTGTTGGAAATCTTGAGCGGGTCTGATATCGAAACCCACTTGATTATTAGCAAATGGGGCCACCAAACCCTCGAACATGAAACCAGCTATTCCTATGACCAAGTATTGGCGATGGCAGATGTTAGTTATGGCTCCGGCGATATGGGCGCTGCCGTTTCATCAGGATCGTTTCGCACCGAAGGTATGGTGATTATACCCTGCTCGATGGCGAGCTTAGCAGCGGTCGCTAGCGGTCAAGGATCGCATCTCGTCCACCGGGCCGCCGATGTTATTCTCAAAGAAAGACGCAAGCTGGTGCTCGTCGCCCGCGAATTACCGCTCAATAATATTCATCTTGAGAACATGCTGAAATTGTCCCAAATGGGCGTCAGCATCGTGCCGCCGATGATGGCCTTCTATAATCACCCTGAAAGCATTGAAGACATGGTCGATCATGTTGTGATGCGGGTACTCGATCAGTTCGATATTACGGTTGATACGGTGCCGCGCTGGGAAGGCAAGATGAGGCAGAACCAAAAGTAGGGGGACAAAAATAACGCCCCTATTTCCAACCATTTTCTTGAGCAAAAGTGTCAAGTTCAGCGATATAGGCTGCTTTTTGTTGGTCCTCTAAAAAGGCGGCTTCAAAGGAATTGCGCGCTAACTGATAGAGGTGGTTTTCATTGAGGTTCAGAGCCTCCCAAACAGCGATATAATTAGCGTTTACATGGCCACCGAAATAGGCGGGGTCATCGGAATTCAGCGTTGCTTTGAGATCCTTAAAAAGCATCTCGCGCAAAGGGTGCGCCGCAATGTCTTTGACCAAACCAAGACTAAGATTTGAAAGCGGGCATACTGTCAGCGCCATTTTTTCCTGAGCCAAGCGCGCAACAAGTACGTCGTCTTCCAAGCAACGATTGCCGTGGTCGAGGCGATCTATTTTTAAAATATCAAGCGCTTCCCAAACGTAATCCGGGGGGCCTTCTTCGCCGGCATGCGCGACGGCTTTAAAACCAGCTTCTCGCGCACGGTCAAAGACCTCTTTGTACAAACGCGGCGGATACCCTTTTTCAGAGGAATCGAGACCGATGCCAATAAGATGATCCCTATAGTTGATTGCTTCGTCGACGGTTTCCAGAGCGCTCTCGATACTCATATGACGTAAAATGCAAAAAATAAGTCCTGATGTCAGACCGAATTTCGTTTCTGCATCCGCCATCGCATGGATAATGCTGTCGACCACCCGCTCAAACGGAATGCCGCGCGTGGTATGGGATTGCGGATCGAAGAAAATTTCCGTGTGGCGCACATTTTGCTGATGCGCTTTTTCGAGGTACGCCCAGGTGAGATCGTAAAAATCCTGCTCTTCGATGAGAACGTTGCAGCCTTGGTAGTAAATATCGAGAAATTCTTGAAGATTTTCGAACTGATAGGCGGCTCGTAATTCTTCAACGGAACTGTAGTCGATTTCAATATTATTGCGCTTTGCCAAGTCAAAACAAAGCTCGGGTTCCAGCGTGCCCTCAATATGAACATGGAGCTCAGCCTTCGGCATCTGTTCAATCAGATCGGCGGTGATCATTTGGAATCTCTTTCGTAAACGAGACTACCATTGGCATAGGTCGCACGGATGGCTCGGTCGTCAGCCAAAATGATTTGCGCGAACAATGTATTGGCGAGACTGTCTACTCTTTTCATCCGATGGCGTATGAGATCGGTTGAATTTAAATCAATGACCGTCAAATCCGCCTCAAAACCGGGCGAGATTTTACCAATCTTATCATCAAGATGAAGCGCTTTAGCGCCGCCCAATGTCAGCATGTGAAAGGCTTCAAACGGTGTCAGTGAATAATTTCTAAATTGCGCGATCTCGTAAGCCGCTTTCATTGTTGCAAATGGCGAAAGCGATGTGCCACCGCCGACATCGGTTCCGAGCGCCAATCGAGCGCCGGCATCTCGCAGTTTTTCGTATTCAAACAAACCGCTGCCCAAGAACAAATTCGACGTCGGGCAATGCACGATCGACGTATCGGTCTCAACCGCTAATTTTATATCTTCGCCCGAAAAATAAATGCCATGGCCGTAGAGCGTACGTGGCCCCAATAGATTAAAGCCATTGTAGACATCAAGATAGGAGGATGCTTTGGGGAAGAGGTCAGCGACCCATTCTATCTCGTCGACATTCTCAGAGACATGAGATTGAACATAAACGCCATCGTTTTCTTGATAGAGCGCGCCGGCCGCCGCCAATTGCTCGGGCGTCGAAGTCGGCGCAAAGCGCGGTGTTATTGCATAGAGGCATCGGCCGTTATTATGCCATTTCTCGATCAGCGCTTTAGATTGGTCATAGGCGGTCTGGGCCGTGTCGCAAAGATCGTCTGGCGCGTGGCGATCCATCAGAACTTTGCCGGCAATCATACGAAGGCCAAGGCGTTCCGCTTCGGTGAAAAAGGCATCGACAGATTCAGGGTGAATGGTGCAAAAGACGGCGCCGGTCGTATAGCCGTTTTTGAGCGATTCTGAAAAGAAAAATTCCGCGGTGGCTTTGGCGTAATTTTGGTCCGAAAACTTTGCCTCTTCGGGAAAAGTATAGGTATTGAGCCAATCAATGAGCTTTGCACCGTATGACGCAATGACGCTCATTTGCGGATAATGGACATGGCCATCGATAAAGCCCGGCAGGATCAGATCATCGCCATGATCGACAATGTGAGCACCATCCGGCACAGCAACTCTGCCCGCTTCGCCGACGGCGGAAATAAAACCACCTTCAATCACGACGCAGCCCTTTTCCCAATAATCGTATTGATCAGGGTCTTCCTTGAACGTCAGAACCTGCCCCTTTAGGGCGAGCGGAGCATTTATGTCAGGGGCTACCGACATGTCATTAGCATCTTCTTTGTTTTAAAAATGAGATTGCCGGGACCCAACCAAAAAGCTGGGTCCCGGCAATAGGCATAGATTATTTAGGTATGCTGCCGTCAATGCCTTCGACATAGAAGTTCATACCTGCCAGCATTTTATCACTGGCATTTTGACCCGCGGGAACAACGATTTTGCCGGCTTGGTTTTTGATCGGTCCAGCAAAAGGATGAACGGTGCCGTTAAAGATGCCTTCTTTGGCTTTTTCGGCCAGCGCTACAACGTCTGCTGGAATGGCTTTGTTATACGGTGCCAATTGGACCATGCCCGATTTGAAACCACCCCAAACATCTTGGGATTTCCAGGTACCGTCGAGAACCGCTTTGGTGCGCTGAATATAATAAGCATTCCAATTATCAATGATGGCGGTCAGCTGAGCTTTTGGGCCAAAAGACACCATGTCAGATGCCTGACCAACTGCCCAAACTTTGTTCTTTTGGGCTTGTTGCAATGGTGCCGGCGAGTCGGTGTGCTGCATGATGATATCAGCACCTTGCGCAATCAACGCCTTGGCTGCATCTGCTTCCTTGCCTGGATCAAACCAAGTAGACACCCAAACAATTTTAATTTTCACCTTTGGATTCACCGAACGCGCCGCCAGGAATGTAGCATTAATGCCCCGGATCACTTCTGGAATTGGGAAAGAGGCAACATAACCAATAATGTTGGATTTGGTCATTTTACCGGCGATCAAACCGACCACATGACGGCCTTCATAAAAACGCGCCGAATAGGTCGAAACGTTCTTCGAGCGTTTGAAACCAGTGGCATGCTCAAATTTCACATTTGGAAAGCGTTTCGCGACTTTCAGCGTTGGGTTCATATAACCAAAAGACGTCGTGAAAATAAGCTTGTGGCCTGAACGGGCAAGTTTCGTAATCACCCGAGCGGCGTCAGCACCTTCCGGTACAGATTCGACATAGGTGGTTTTAACCTGATCGCCAAAAGTATTGGCAATCGCAATGCGGCCAACATTATGCTGATAAGACCAGCCATGGTCACCAATAGGTCCGACATAGACAAAACCAACTTTGGTTTTTTTCTCTGCTGCTTGACCAGCCGAAGCACCAACGACCATTGCGGCCGATAGAAGCGCTCCTAAAAATACGCGTTTTGATATCATCGTTTTCCTCCGAGTGTGTGTTTAAATTTATGTATATTAACCTGATGCATGGAAACTCCTACCCAAACAAGCAGGAGCGTTTAGTCTCGCCCGTGAACTGTCGCTCGATATAAGCACAAGAACCACTATAGTCGCAAGATAAGGAAGCATGGCAAGGAATTGCGGTGCGATCTCGACACCAAACCCTTGAGCATGCAATTGAATAATTGTGATGCCGCCGAAAAGATAGGCTCCGAAGAAGGCGCGCCAAGCTTTCCAAGAGGCAAACACAACCAATGCCAAGGCAATCCAACCTCGACCGGCAGTCATGTTCTCAACCCAAAGCGGCGTATAGGCAAGCGACAAATAGGAGCCGCCGAGCCCCGCCATCGCACCGCCAAACAGCACACAGGCCATGCGGATTTTATTAACCGAATAGCCAATGGAATGCGCGGCAAAATGGTTTTCGCCAACCGCCCGGATCAACAAACCGGTCCTTGTTTTGGTGAGCATATAAGTCACAAGAGCCACAGCGACCACCGATGCATAGACCAAAATGTCATGACCAAACAACAAAGGCCCGATGAACGGAATATCGCTCAAGAACGGTATTTCAAGCCTGGGCAGGCCGGGGAATGTCTTGCCAACAAATCCATGTCCCAATAACGCGCTAAAACCCAACCCAAATATTGTTAGCGCCAGGCCTGTCGCCACTTGATTAGATAAAAGATACAGTGTCAAAAATCCAAAAAGGAAGGCCATGGCTGCGCCGCCGATAGCGCCGGCAAGAATGGCCAGCGTGGCACTGCCGGTCGTAACACCAACGCCAAAAGCAAAAATCGCTCCGACAATCATCATGCCTTCAATGCCAAGATTGAGCACACCGGACTTTTCGACAACGATCTCGCCGATCGCGGCAAAAACCAAGGGGGTAGATGCGGTAATGATCGTCAACAATGCGGGAACTATCCATTCTGGCATGTTATGCGCCCTCCCCAGCCGTTACTTTTTTAGCGGCGCCAAATCGAACGCGATAGCGCACCAATACATCACTTGCGAGCAGGAAGAACAACAGCATGCCCTGGAAAACGCCGGTAACTGCGTTCGGCAAGTTCATTTCTATTTGAGCATTGTCGCCGCCCAAATAGGTCAGCGCCATCAAAAGACCGGCAAACAAGCACCCCACCGGATGCAAGCGACCGAGAAAGGCCACAATAATCGCGGTAAATCCATAGCCCGGTGAAATTACCGGAATGATCTGGCCGACCGGGCCAGAGACTTCGATCGTGCCGGCTAAACCAGCCGCACCGCCACTTATCATAAGCGTCAGCCAGATAATATGTTTTTCCTTAAATCCAGCAAAGCTCGCCGCCATCGGCGCCATGCCAATGACCCGAATTTGAAAGCCGATCATATGGCGGGTCATCACGACCCAGGCAATGGCGACACCAAATAAAGCTATGATCCAGCCAAAATGCAGCCGGGTTTCTTCCAAAATAATCGGGATGATCGCCGCATCATGGAACAAGCGAGATTCTGGGAAGTTTTGCCCTTCCGGATCTTTCCACGGTCCGTGAATAAGATAGCTCAGCACCAGCAAACCGACATAGGTCAGCATCAAGCTGGTAAGAATTTCATTGGTACCAAATTTGGTCTTAAGAAAAGCCGGTATCGCAGCCCAGGCCATGCCGCCCAATACACCGGCAATGAGCATGCCTGGCATCAATAGCGGTGAGTCGACATTGAAAAACAACAGCGCAACGCCGCCGCCGGCTAGCGCCCCAATTGTTAGCTGGCCTTCTGCGCCAATGTTCCAAACATTTGCCTGGAAGCCAAAAGATAGACCAATCGCGATTAAAACCAACGGCGTCGCTTTAACAAACAATTCCGCAATGCCATCCAACGAGTTCAAAGGCTCAATGAAAAACGTTATAATTGCTTTCAGCGGATCAACGCCCAATATGGTGAACATAATCATTCCAGCGATAAATGTCAGGATTACCGCGAAAAACGGTGACCAATAAATCATCGAGCGGGACATTTCGCCGCGAAGCTCTAATCTAAGCATGAGCAACCTTCTCGTCTTGATGATCGTGCGATAGGCCCGCCATCAGCAAGCCAATTTCTTCAACGGTAAATTCTTCGGCTGGCCGTGGAGGTGATAACTCTCCCTCGCAGATGACCGATAGTCGGTCAGAGACTTCAAAGAGTTCTTCTAAATCTTGGCTGATCACGAGTACCGCCGCACCATTGGCGGCTAAATCCAGCAAGGACTGACGGATAAACGCCGCTGACCCCGCATCAACTCCCCAGGTAGGCTGCAACGCTACAATCACACCAGGGCATTGCAATATCTCCCGGCCAAAGATGAACTTCTGCAAATTGCCTCCCGACAAACTATTGGCAGTGTGCTGCACACCCGGCGTTTTGACATTGAATTCGGAAACAATATTGAGCGCGTAATCAACCGAGCCTTTGATATTGATAAAGCCTTTGTCCATCAAATTCATCGATTTTGAACCTGATAGGAAGGCGTTCTCCCAAAGTGACATTTCTGGCACTGCGCCATGGCCTAAGCGCTCTTCCGGAACAAATCCCATGCCAGCATTGCGCCGAATTTTCGGGCCGGATTTTCCAACTGCCTCATTGCCGATGGAGACCGCGCTCGGATCATCAATAAGCTTTTCGCCGCTTAATACTTGCATCAGCTCCATCTGCCCATTACCAGCAATGCCGGCGATTCCCAGCACTTCGCCTTTGCGCACTTCGAGACTGACATTTTTAAGATCAACGCCATGCTGATGACTGGAGGCAAGGCTTAGATCGCGGACCACCAAATGCGGCGCGCCGGGCTCTGTTTTGCCGGGCTTTTCAGGGCTAACCAGATTAGCCCCCATCATCATTTCAGCCATTGAGCGCGGGCTTTCTTCAGCCGGAATACAATCATCGACGACCTCGCCCATGCGCATGATCGTCGCAAAATGGCAAAGGTCTTTGATTTCCTGTAATTTATGGCTGATATAGAGAATAGAGACGCCTTCTTCAGAAAGCGCCCGAAGCGTTACAAAAAGCTCATCCACCTCCTGCGGCGTTAAAACGGAAGTCGGCTCATCCATAATCAGCAGTTTTGGGTCTTGCAGCAAACAGCGCACAACTTCTATCCGTTGTTTCTCGCCAACCGACAATGTGTGGACATAACGATCAGGATCGAGCGGCAGACCATATTGCTGGGATACATCTCGAATGCGTTGATTGAGATCACCGCTGGCAAGTTCTTTTGAAATACCAATGGCGATATTTTCTTCGACCGTCATCGCGTCAAACAACGAGAAATGCTGAAACACCATGCCGACACCCAATTTCCGCGCAGCGTTGGGGTTGGGAATAATCATTTCCTCCCCTTCCCATTTAAGCGTCCCGGAATCGGCTTTCTGAACGCCGTAGATGAATTTCACCAGTGTCGATTTGCCGGCGCCGTTTTCTCCCAATAGGGCGTGAATTTCGCCCGGCATTATTTTCATGCTGACGTTATTGTTGGCGATTACCCCTGGATAGGCTTTGGTAATCCCCTCCAATTCTAATCGCGGTATTTCTTCTGTCATATTTCCCCCGCCCCTATGCTCTAATTTCCGTGACCGCATTTAATATTGCTTCCGGCGTCGCCGGTGCATTAAGTTTCGGCAATTTCGATCCATCTCCACAGCGGGAAACAGCATCTCGAAGTGCCAGCCAAACTGAAATCGCCAGCATCAACGGCGGCTCTCCGATGGCTTTAGATCTGAATATCGTTGGTACTCGATTAGGCGCATCCTCCAGAATGTGGATATTGAGTTCAGGCGGGACATCCCGGCTGCCTGGGATTTTGTAGGTTGATGGCCCGTGAGTCAAAAGTTGCCCTTTGTCATTCCAAACAAGCTCTTCAGACGTCAGCCAGCCCATGCCCTGCACAAAGGCACCTTCGATCTGGCCGTAATCGACACGCGGGTTCAGCGATTTCCCGCAATCTTGCAGAATATCAGTCTTCAGCGTACGCGATTCTCCGGTCAGCGTGTCGATCACTACTTCTGAAATCGAGACGCCATAACTGTAATAATAGAACGGCGAGCCGGTGCAGGTGATCGGGTCCCAGGTCAGATCAGGTGTTTGATAATAGCCGGTTGCCGATAGTGATTCGCGGTTCTCCCAGGTCATGTGGGCAAGCTCGGCAAAGCTGAGGCTCTCGTTGCCGGCATAAACCCGGTTCTGGCGGAACTCTATTTCGTTTTCAGCAACGTCGAAATTCTTGGCCGCAATTCCGATCATCCGCGTTTTGATTTTATCGGCCGCATCATAGGCCGCCATACCATTGAGGTCGGAGCCCGCCGACGCCGCTGTCGCCGAGGTATTGGGTACTTTGTCGGTGCGCGTTGAAGATATTTTTATGTTATCAATATCGATCTGGAAAACCGTCGCCACAACTTGCGCCACTTTGGTGAACAGCCCTTGGCCCATTTCCGTGCCGCCGTGGTTCAAATGGACCGAGCCATCGGTGTAGACATGCACCAACGCGCCCGCTTGATTTAGAGCTGGCATATTAAACGAGATACCGAACTTGACCGGCATCGCGGCAATGCCCTTTTTCAACGTTGAATTTTCAGCGTTGAATTTCTCGATCTCTTTCTTGCGGCCCTCAAAATCAATTTCAGCCATCAGGCGATCCGTCATCTCCTCAATAATATTATCGGAGATGGTCTGGCCATAGGGCGTCACATTGCGGTCGTTGGTGCCGTAGTAATTGACTTTGCGGACGTCATCCAAAGACTTGCCTAAATGATGACCGATATGTTCGAGGATGGTCTCAATGACGATCATGCCTTGGGGGCCGCCAAACCCCCGGAAAGCGGTATTGGATACGGTGTTTGTCTTGCATGGGTAGCCACGGAAACGCACGTTTTCGAGATAATAACAATTGTCGCCATGACACAGCGAGCGCGCCATCACGCCGGAGCTTAAATCGGCAACATTGCCCGACCGCATCATCATCGCGATATCTAGGCCATCGATCCGACCGTCATCGTCGAAGCCAACATCGTAATCGAATTCATAATCGTGGCGCTTGCCGGTGATGATCATATCGTCGTCCCGGCGGAGACGCAGTTTGGCGGGCTGGCCGGTTTTGGAGGCCACCATGGCAGCCATCGCAGCAAAGATCGTCGGCTGACTTTCCTTGCCGCCAAAGCCGCCGCCCATGCGTCGAATTTCTACCGTGATCGCATTGCTCGGCACGCCCAAGACATGAGCAACACCGTGCTGCACTTCGGTTGGATGCTGGGTCGAGCTATAAACTGTCATATCCTGATCTTCACCCGGAACAGCAAGCGCGACGTTTGCTTCTAAATAAAAATGATCCTGACCACCGCAAGCAAGCTCGCCTTGCAGGCGGTGTTTGGCCTTTTTCAAAGCTTTGTCGGGGTCACCTTTGGTAATCGAGGGCGGCGTGTAGGTGAATTGCTGCTTCGCCATCGCGTCTTTAATTTCCAGCACTGGTTCAAGCTCTTCATAGTCGACTTGAACCAATTTAGCGGCTTGGAATGCCTGATCATAAGTGTCGGCGGCAACAATAGCCACCGGATGGCCAACATATTCGGCAACTCCCTCGGCAATTGCCGGCTCGCCCTCAAAGATCGGTGCGATATCATTGTGACCGGCAATGTCCGCCGCCGTCAGCACAGCAGCGACACCTTTTTGCGCTAATGCCACCCCGCTATCGATCGATTTTATATTCGCATGGGCATGGGGAGACGTAACCAGTACAATCTCCAATGTGCCCGGTAAATTCGGCATATCATCGATGTAGAGCGCCTTGCCGGTGACATGTTTTACCGCGGAATCATGTTGGATTTTGTCGTGTGCCGCACCGACGATATTTTGCGTGCCGTCCATTACACCGCCACCACTTCAAGCGCTTCCTCAACGCCGGCTAAATCCTGATAAAGACGCTGGAATAAATTCCCGGCCACTTGCAGACGATACTCTTTGGTTGCGCGGTGATCGCTGATCGGCTGATAATCTTCCTGAACGACGCTGAGCATCGTCATCGCCGTCGCCAAATCCCAGCTATTGCCAATCAATGCAGCCTCGCAAGCTACGCCGCGTTTGGGTGTTGCCGCCATGCCGCCATAGGCAATGCGCGCACCAGCCACCTTCTCGCCATCGAGTTCAATGCGATACGCGCCAATCACCGCTGAGATATCCTGATCATAACGTTTGGAAATCTTATAAGTTCGAAATTCTTGGTTTTCGGAGAGCTTTGGAATGCGAATAGCTTTGATGAACTCGCCTTGCTTGAGATCGGTTTTACGGTAATCCAGGAAAAACTCTTCGATTGGTAGTTCCCGCTCACCGGCTTTCGAATACAGCGCCAATGTTGCATCGAGTGCGATCAGGCAAGGCGGCGTATCGCCAATCGGTGAGGCATTTCCCACATTTCCGCCGATGGTGCCGACATTGCGAATTTGCCGGGAGCCGATCCGCGTGATCATTGTCGCAAAAGATGGATAAAGCCGCTCGATAAACGGCAGCGCTTCGGTGTAGGTAACGGCGGCCCCGAACGTAATATCTTTATCAGTTTCTTCTATTTCTAAAAGCTCGGCCACATGGGCCGTATGAATGACCGTTGCCAACGCTTCGCGTTCCTTGCTGACCAGAATGCCGAGATCAGTGCCGCCGCCCAATAAATTGGCTTCAGGGTTGGCGGCAAAAACATCTGCCATTTCTGCAATTGACGTCGGCGCATAGAATGATTGATCGCCTTCAAAGTATTCAGAGCTCGCTGAGAGAGCTTCCAAAACCGTGTTATCGGGCGCAGAAGCACATGCCTCCCGCGCAGCTTCAACGATGGGCCGGTAGCCGGTGCAACGGCACAAATTTCCCGCCAACGCATCATGGATCACACCATCGCTCGCCTCTTCGTCGCTTTGCCGGAGCGCATACAGCGCCATGATGAATCCCGGTGTGCAGAAACCGCATTGGGTGCCGTCGGTTTTAACCATCGCGTCTTGCACAGGATCGAGAAGTTCATCGGTATCTGATAACCCCTCCACTGTAATGACGTGTTTGCCGTCCAGTTGTGGCACCACCAGGAGGCACGCATTGACGGCTTGGTAGCTCGGCTTACCATCGACATTTTCAGCCAACACGATGGTGCAGGCACCGCAATCACCTTCGGCGCAGCCTTCTTTGGTGCCGGTCAGCTCGGCATATTCGCGCAGGTAGTCCAGCACAGTCATCGTCGGAGCTACTGACGAGACCTGGCGCATTTCGCCATTTAATGTGAACTGGAGTGCCATTATTTCCTATTCCTGTTTATTTATCTTTTCGATCGACGCTCTTTTCGGCACCTCATCAAGTATCGCCCTATTTTGGGGTAGAATTCTAGTTAATCTTCTTCAACCGGCATACCGCGCTTTATCCAATCGCCCAAACCTTGGCGCTCTTTTTTAGTCATTTTGGTCTTATTGGCGAGCGGCATTGCGTTGGTCAGCACAGATTGTTTTAAAATTTTAGAGCTATATTTTTTGATATCTGCAATGGTTTCGAGCTTTACGCCACCCGGCGCCTTTTCAATATCTTTATCTGTCGGCTTGGCCGCATGACACGAAACACAGCGGGTTTGCACAATTGCGAGAACGTCATTGGCTTCGAGTTGGTCATCTTCGGCAACTTTCACATCTTCGCGATAGCTGATAAAAACCATCAAGATGAGCATAAAAACCGCCGCTGATGGCCATTGCCATTTGAGACGGCTGCCGCTTTTACCCTGGTTTTTTGCATTGTAGTAATCGCGGATGATGCCGCCAATGATAATAACCAGCCCAACCACAAGCCAGGAATGTTGGTTCGAAAATATCATCGGGAAGTGAGAGCTGATCATCATCAGCAACACAGGAAGCGTCAGATAATTATTGTGGGTCGAGCGCTGTTTGCCCTCTTCGCCAAGCCTAGGATCAGGTTCTTTGCCGGCGATCAGATCATTAACCACAATTCTTTGATTGGGAATGATGACAAAAAAAACATTGGCGACCATGATGGTGCCGACCATCGCGCCAACATGGACAAAGGCACCGCGGCCACTATAAACATGGGTAAAGCCATAGGCGGCGAGCAAAATCATCACAAAGACAATCAGCGACAGCGCAATTTCGTTTTTGCCGATCGGTGATTTACACAACAGATCATAGATCACCCAGCCGGAAATAAAGGCACCAACACTAATTCCGATTGCCTCCCACTGGCTAAGCTCCATTATTTCTTTGTCGATCAAGAAGCTTTCCGCGCCCCAATAGTAAATGATGATCATCAACGAAAATCCGGAAATCCAGGTGAAATAGGCCTCCCATTTAAACCAATGCAGCGTTTCCGGCATGGTTTCCGGGGCGACGGTATATTTCTGCATGAAGTAAAATCCGCCGCCATGGACGTTCCAGGACGCGCCCTTAACGCCAGCTGGCAATCCTTCTTCTTTTTGCAAAGAGTAGTCTAAAAACATGAAATAGAAAGACGAGCCAATCCAGGCGATCCCCGCAATCAGATGCAGCCAGCGAAACATCAATTCTAACCATTCGGCGTAGGCGATATCGATCATCGAGAGTTTTACCTTCTACTAGCTGCCGCGATAGGTTGAGAATGAATAGGGCGAAACCAGAAGCGGCACATGGTAGTGATCTTCCGGCGAGGCTATACCAAAACGAATTGGTACGATATCGAGAAACGCGGGAGACGGCAGATCAACGCCTCGGGCTTTAAAATAATCACCAATGTGAAAACGCAACTCATAAGACCCGACCGTAAAGTCATCGTCTTTTAAAATAGGATTGTCACATCGACCATCTTCATTAGTCGTCGCA